>NZ_JBEYJU010000019.1:0-109286 GCF_040703965.1 Streptomyces sp. NPDC006655
GTCATGCCGGGCCCGGAAGCCAGCGGCCCTCTTGCAGGACCGCGGAAAACATAACGGGGTGATCGCGGGGACGTGTCCTGCCTGGCGTGAGCGCGCACCGGCAACCGCCGTCCGCGCTGACCAGGCTCACCGCGGACGAACGCGGCACCGGCGCCGCCCCGTTCTCGCCGACGGCCCGTGCGGGCGCTGGACCGCGGCCTCGGGCACCGCCGATCTGCGCACCGGCCGCCCCATGAACACCACCGACCGCCTGCGCGCCGGCGGCAGCGACCGCGTCGACGCGACGGTCGAGGCCTGCTTGGCGGCCGACCGGCCGCCGACCGCGGACGTGACCTGCGCCGCCTCCGCGCGCTGAGGGGGCCCGCGGGGTCAGGTCCGGCGTGCGTCCCGGGCCAGTGACCTGAACTCCTGCCACCGGACACGGGGCCGGGGCAGTCCGCGTCGGGACAGGTAGCGGTCGGTGGCCCGCCTCGTGGCGCGCAGCACGCTGACCGCGTCGGCCGCCCGGCCCGAACCCATCGGTTCGACCACCTTGGCGGGCACCAGCACCGGGCCCGCGTCGCCCTCCCGCAGTTCGCCGCGTACGAGCGCGTTGTGCATGTGGTTCAGCCGCTCGTCGTGGCGGTGCACGAGGAGGGAGGCGGGTCCCGGTGCCGCCGCGCAGTCGGCGGGCACGTCCACGGCGAAGCCGTCGGCCGTGGGCCGGGGCCGGGTCCGGGCCAGCACCGGCGCCCCGCGGGCGTCGCGGGCGGCGAGCACGGCGGTCGGGAACCGGGCGAGCTGCGCGGCACCCGCCGGCCCGTCGGCCCGCCCCGGTGCCTGTGCCGGTGTCGCTGCCGGTGCCTCGGACGCGGGCAGCTGGGGCCGGACGACGACCTGTCGGGGCGTCACGGTGATCAGCAGCCGCAGGTAGTACCAGTCCATCAGCGGCCGCATCGGCGGCAGGAGGTACGACCTGCTGTGCGGCTGCCGTTCGAACAGCATCCGCCAGTAGTCCTCGGCGCCCCGGGGCCCGGTCATGATCTCGTCGGGGCATTCGGCGAGTCCGCCGACGAAGATCTGCGGGGGCGCCGTACGGCCGCTGCCGGTGGGGTCGGAGAAGAGCAGGGCCACCCGCGGGTCCCGGCGGATGTTCAGCGCCTTCTGCGCGAACGCCAGCGACGTGCTGAGCAGCAGTGTCCCGTCCGGGCGCCGCCACACGGCGGTCGGCCAGGCCAGGGGCGTGCCGTCGCGGCCCAGGGTGGCGAACTCGCAGGTGCGGTAGGCGTCCAGGACGTCGAGCGGAGCGGAGTCGAGTACGGTCACCGGTCTACTCACCGGCCAGCGGTGCGCGCATGGCGCGGCACAGGGCCTCGTACTGGCGACGGCCGACGACCCGCCACAGCAGGCGGCCGACGAGCGGGACCTTGCCGAGGAAGTAGGCGCTCTCCTCGGGTGTCGCCTCCTCCAGTATCGCCCCGAGGGCGACCAGCCGTTTGTTCTTCGGCAGCCCTTCCATGCCGCGCTGTCCGACCAGGTCCCACTCGGCGACGGTCAGATGCTCGGCCACCAGGGGCAGTACGGACCGTTCCTCCTCGTCGAGGTGGGCGAGCAGCGCGGTGCGGTGGGCGTCCAGGGTCAGGGCGAGTTCCTCGCCGGGGATCCGGTCGGCGGACCGCTCCCACACGGGCGCCCACTCGGCCACGGCCGCCAGGGTGCGGTCGATCGCCTCGTGCTGTTCGGTCATCCGCTCCACCAGCGCCTCGTCGTGCGCCGCCCGGGAGCGCAGCAGCGGCCAGATCAGCTCGTCCTCGGCATGGTGATGGTGGTGCAGGCCCGTCATGTAGTCGTCCAGGACCGCGCGGACCCGGGCCGCGCGGGCGGTGTCGCCTTCGGGCACGGTGCGCACCAGGCGGGGCAGGAGTGCCGACTCCCGGCGGAAGACCCGGTGGACCACGACCATTTCGTGGACATGGGGACGCCCGGTGGCGGCCGGGGTGTGGTGGCTGCTGCTGTTGAGGGACACGCTCGCTTGCTCCAACGATCAGATGTCTGTGTCGGCCGCCCAGCGTCCCGTCCCCCTCTTGGCGTCTGCTTGGCGTCCGGCTTGGCGGTGCGCCCGGGCGGTCCGGGACGTGCTGCGTTTATCGTCCGTTGACGGGATCGACGCGGCGCTCGGGTAGATTCCCGCGGCGTGCTGTGTTTGCGAGTCCTGGGCCCTCTGGGCGCCGAAATCGCCGGAAGACCGGTCGAGTTGGGCGCTCCGCGGCAGCGCGCCGTACTGGCGCTGCTGATCGCGGCCCGGGGCGGTGTCGTACCGGTCGAGCGCATGGTGGACGCGCTGTGGCGGGGAGAGCCACCGGCCAAGGCCACCGTGTCCCTGCACGCCTACCTGTCCAACCTGCGCCGGTCCCTGGAGCCCGACCGGCCGCCGCGTGCCCCGGCCACGGTCCTGGTCACCGCCCCGCCCGGCTACGCGCTCCGGCTGGCCGGGGACGCGGTGGACGCCTGGCGGTTCGAGAGCCGGGTCGGGCGGGCCCGCACCGCGCCGGCCGAGGAGGCCCGGCGGCTGCTCGCCGAGGCGCTCGGCTGGTGGCGGGGTCCAGCCTTCGCCGAGCACGCCGACGAGGAGTGGGCCGGTGCCGAGGTGGCCCGGCTGACCGGGTTGCGCGCGGAGGCCCGTGAGCTCGCCGTCGCCGCCGACCTGCGCACCGGCCGTGCGGCGCAGGCCGCGGCCGACGCCGAGTCGCTGGTCCTCGGCAGCCCGCTGCGCGAGGAGGGCTGGCGGCTGCTCGCGCTCGCGCACTGGGCCTGCGACCGGCAGGGAGAGGCGCTCACGGCGCTGCGCCGCGCCACCGCGGTGCTGCGTGACGAACTCGGCTGCGACCCCGGACCGGCCCTGCGGGAGCTGGAGCGGGCCGTGCTCGACGGGCGGCTCGACGTGCTGCGCGCCGCGGTGCCCGAACCGGTCGCCGCCGTGCCCGCGCACGCCGGGCGCGCCCTGTTCGTGGGCCGGGTGACCGAACTGGGCGCGGTGGCGACGGCAGCGGGGGCCGCGCGGCGGGGCGGCGGGATCGTGCTGGTGACGGGCGAGGCCGGGGCGGGCAAGTCCGCGTTCCTCGGCCGGGCGGCGGACCTGCTGCGGCAGTCCGGCTGGCGGGTGGTGATCGGCCGCTGCCCCGAGTACGAGGGTGCACCGCCGGCCTGGGCCTGGGTGGAGGCGCTCGGGGCGCTCGCCCGTGAGGTGCCCCCGGTCCGGCCCGATGAGCTGGCGGTGCTGCTGCCGGAGCCGGAGGGGACGCCTGGGGCCGGGCGCGACGGGATCACCGTCCGTACCGGGGCGCCCGGCCGGGACGAGGCCACCGCCGGCCGGTTCCGCATGCACCGCGCCTTCGCGGCCTGGCTGCGTACCGCTGCCGCGCGGGCGCCCCTCGCCGTCCTGCTGGAGGACCTGCACCGCGCCGACGCCGAGACCCTCGCCCTGGTCGAGGCGGCGGCCGCGGTGACCGGGGTGCCGCTGCTCGTCCTCGCCGGGTACCGGCCCGCCGAGGTCGGCGAGCACCTGCTGAAGACCCTCGCCCAGCTCGCCCCGGCCGCCCCGCACCGGATCGCGCTCGGCGGGCTGCCGCCGCAGGACACCGCCACCCTCGTCGACGCCGTCTGCGGGGCGCCCGTGGATCCGGAGACCGTCGCGGCCCTGGCCGACCGTACCGGCGGCAATCCGTTCTACGTCCTGGAGAGCGCCCGGCTGCTGGCCGACGAGGGCGCGCTGGTGGCGATCTCCGAGGTCCCGCAGGGGGTACGGGACGTGCTGCGCCGGCGCCTCGCCCTGCTGCCGCCCGCCGCCCGGTCCGTCGTCCGGCTCACCGCCGTACTGGGCCTGGAGGCCGAGGTCTCCCTGCTCGTCGACTGCGCCGAGGCGGCGGAGGAGGAGGTCCTGGAAGGGCTCGACGCCGCGCTCGACGCGGACCTGCTGGCCGAACCCCGTGCCGGGCACGTCCGGTTCGTGCACGCCCTGGTCCGCGACACCGTGTACGCCGACCTGTCCGGCGCCCGGCGCTCCCGGCTGCACGCCCGCGTCGCCCGGCTGCTGCGCCACCACCGCCCCGGTGACCTCGCGGCGCTCGCCCACCACTTCGCCCGCTCGGGCAGCGCGTCCGACGCCCCGCTCGCCGTCGACTACGCGCTGCGGGCCGCGGAGGCCGCCGAGCGGCGTTACGCCCATGACGTCGCCGTCGCCCTGATCCAGCAGGCGATCGACACGCACTGCGCGGCGAGCGGCGCCGACACCCCGCCCGACCGGCTGATCGAGCTGCTGGTACGGCTGCTGGGCGCGCAGGTGCGCACCGGGGCCACGGACGCCGCCCGGCGCACCCGGCAGCGCGCCGTGCAGCTGGCCGAACAGGCCGACCGCGGAGACCTGGTAGCGGCCGTCTACGGCGCCTGGACCGAGCCCGCGCCCTGGCGCAGCCGGCTCGAAGGCCCGTACGACCGGACCACCGTGGCCCGGCTCGAACAGCTCGCGGCCGCTCCCGGACCGGACGGCCGGACCCGCGCCCGTGTCCTTCAGGTGCTGGTCGACGCGGTGGCCGCCGACGACGCGTCCCGGGCCGCGCAGGCGGCCCGCGACCAGTTGGCGCTCGCCCGCGCGGACGGTGAACCCCGGCTGCTGGCCGCCGCGTTGATGACCTCGGCGCGGCTGCTGCCGCCCGAGACGCGGGCCGCCGCACGGCCGCCGCTCACCGCCGAACTGCGGGCCCTCGCCCGCGCCCACGACCTGCCCGCCTACCGCTGGGTCTGCGAGCACCTCGACGCGATGACCGCCGGAGCCGGCAACGACCCCGCCGCCGTGCACCGGCACACCACCGAGGGCCTGGCCCTGGCCCGCCGCTACCGGCTGGTGTGGGCGCAGGGGCTCAGTGCGGCGACCCGTGGGATGCTGGCCGCCGTCGGCGGGCGTTTCGAGGCGGCCGAGGCCGACTACGCCGAGGCCGACTCCCTGCTCCAGCGGGTGGGCGCCCACCATGCCACCGGGCTGCGCACACTGGGCCTGATCACCATGCGGCTCGCCCAGGACCGGGCGGCCGAGATCGAGCCGATGGTGCGGGCCGTGTACGAGTCGGCGGGTGGCCCGGTCGCCGTGGCGCAGGCGCTGGTCCTGGCCCGTCTGGGCAGGCTCGACGAGTCCCTGGCCGTACCGGTCGATCCGGAGCCGCGGCGTGACCATCTGCACGGCCTGGAACTCGACTTCCGGGCGCAGCTCGCGGTACTGCACCGGGACCACGGCGCGGCGGCGGCCCTGCTCGGGCATCTGGTCCCGCTGCGCGACCAGCTCGCCGGGGCGGCGGGCGCGGCGTACGCGAGCCGGCCGCTCGCCCACGCCCTCGCCGACCTGTACCGGCTGCTGGGCGAGGACCGGGCGGCGGCCGAGGCCTACGCACTGGCCGGACGCACCGCACAGGTGTGGGGTTCGGCCCACCTCGCCGCGAGCGCCCACCGTGCGGCGACCCGGCTGTCCGAGACCCGAGGCCGCCGGCGCACGTTCACGCCATGACCGGCGCCGCACGCCGACGACGGCCCCCGGCCGACGGCCCACGGGTGGGACGGGGCGCGCGGGACCGTCGTGGTCGGTGCGGCGGGGGTCAGTCGCCGAGGGCCGCGTCGACCACCGCCTTGGCCTCCTCCTGGACCCGGGCGAGGTGCTCGGGGCCCTGGAAGGACTCGGCGTAGATCTTGTACACGTCCTCGGTGCCGGAGGGGCGGGCCGCGAACCAGGCGTTCTCCGTGGTCACCTTGATGCCGCCGATCGCGGCCCCGTTGCCCGGGGCCTCGGTGAGCACCGCGGTGACCGGCTCGCCCGCCAGGGTCTCCGCGGTGACCTGGGCCGGGGAGAGCTTGGCGAGCAGCGCCTTCTCCTCGCGGTTCGCGGGGGCGTCGATGCGGGCGTAGGCGGGTTCGCCGAATCGGGCGGTCAGGTCGGCGTAGTGCTCGGAGGGGGTCCGGTCGGTGACGGCCGTGATCTCGGAGGCGAGCAGGGCGAGCAGGATGCCGTCCTTGTCGGTCGTCCACACCGAGCCGTCCCGGCGCAGGAAGGACGCGCCGGCCGACTCCTCCCCGCCGAACCCGATCGCACCGCTGACCAGTCCGTCGACGAACCACTTGAATCCGACGGGCACTTCGACGAGCCGGCGGCCGAGGTCGGCGGCGACCCGGTCGATCATCGAGGAGGACACGAGCGTCTTGCCGACGCCGGCGTCCGCCGCCCACTGCCCACGGTGGCGGTAGAGGTAGGAGATGGCCACGGCGAGGTAGTGGTTGGGGTTCATCAGACCGGCGTCGCGGGTGACGATGCCGTGCCGGTCCGCGTCGGCGTCGTTGCCGGTGGCCACCCGGTACTGGTCCCGTTTCTCGATCAGCGAGGCCATCGCGTACGGCGAGGAGCAGTCCATCCGGATCTTGCCGTCCCAGTCCAGCGTCATGAACCGCCAGGTGGGGTCGGTGTGCGGGTTGACCACGGTGAGGTCGAGGCCGTGCCGTTCGGCGATCCGGCCCCAGTAGGCGACGGAGGCCCCGCCGAGCGGGTCGGCGCCGATGCGCAGCTCGGAGGCCCGGACCGCGTCGAGGTCGAGGACGCTGGGCAGGTCGTCGACGTAGACGCCCATGAAGTCGTACCGGCCGGTGGTGTCCGCGGCGAGCGCACGCTCGTACGGCACGCGCCGTACGTCCTTCAGGCCGCCCGCGATGATCTGGTTGGCGCGGTCCTGGATCCAGGAGGTGGCGTCGGAGGCGGCGGGGCCGCCGCTGGGCGGGTTGTACTTGAAGCCGCCGTCGGCGGGCGGGTTGTGCGAGGGGGTGACCACGACGCCGTCCGCGAGACCGGTGGTACGGCCCCGGTTGTGGGTGAGGATGGCGTGCGAGACGGCCGGGGTGGGCGTGTAGCCGTCGGCGCTGTCGATCAGGACGGTCACGCCGTTGGCGGCGAACACCTCCAGGGCGGTGACCTTGGCGGGTTCGGACAGGGCGTGGGTGTCGGCGCCCAGGAAGAGGGGTCCGTCGGTGCCCTGGCCGCTCCGGTACTCGCAGATGGCCTGGCTGGTGGCCGCGATGTGGTCCTCGTTGAAGGCGGTCGTCAGCGACGACCCGCGGTGTCCCGAGGTGCCGAACGCCACCCGCTGGGCGGGGTCGGACGGGTCGGGGTGCAGCGCGTAGTAGGCCGTGACCAGCCGGGCCACGTCGACGAGGTCCTCCGGAGCCGCCGGCCGGCCCGCTCGCTCATGCGGCATGAGTCCATTCCTCCGCTGTCGTTGCTCGATCACTCACCGCCCATCTTCCCTTGTCAGCGGCGACACACACGAGTGCGGGGCCGTTTCGGCGCCGGCCGGTGCGCCGAACGCGCGAGGGCCTCCGGACGGTGCCGGAGGCCCTCGCGTCCCGTGGGTCGGTCAGTGCGCGGCGGGCACGGAACGCCGGACGGCCGTGGCCTTCGCGGGCTTCGGGTTGAGCTGCCGCTCGGCCAGCTCGCCGAACAGCAGGCCGAATCCGCTCCACAGCACCACCTGGATGGCGAGCGCCGAGAGCCGGAACCGCCACAGCAGGGTGGCCGGGAAGTCCTTCGGGACCTCGTTGACCACCGGCAGGAACTGGTACGCGAGCCCGATCACGACGGCGAACGCGGTCACCGCGGCCACGGTCGCCCACCAGGTGCCGAGGCTCGCCCGCAGGCGCTTGCCGAGGAGGGTGGCGGCGACCGCCAGCAACACGCTGAGCAGCATCATCAGGAAGTACAGCGTGGTGCGCTTGCCGATGGTGTCCGCTGCGCCCACCGACGGCGGGTTGGCCGGGTACTTCAGGAACGGCACCACGTACACGGTGAGCAGCGCGCAGCCGGACAGCAGCAGGGCGGTCGCCCGCGGACCGAACCGGCCGACGCGGCCGAGGGCGAAGCAGTAGGCGAGGGCCGCGATGCCGCCGAAGGCGACCCCGTACACCAGGACACCGGTGGCGAGGCCCGCGGTGGACTGGAGGGAGCGGGAGACGACGGCCATCTCGTGCTCGTGCGCGTGGGCGTCCTCGAAGCTGATCGCCTTGTCGACGTCGGGCTCGCCGAGGAGGTAGGCGACCACCAGGGCGAGCAGGCCGGCGGCGAGACCGGCGAGCATGCCCCGCACCAGGAGGTTTCGTACCGTTGCGGAATTCATGGGTTGAACGGCGTCCCTCGCGTCAGTGGCAGGGGAAGCCGAGCAGGTGGCGGGCGTCGTGCACCCACTCGTGGACGTCCGTGCCGCTGAACACGGAGGTGGCGCCCTGCTCGGCGCCGACGAAGTAGAGCAGGACCAGCATCAGGATGCCGAAGAAGACCGCCCAGGGGGCTATCGCGGACAGCGGCAGCTTGGCGGGGACGACGGGGGTGGTGGCGGTCGGCTGGGCGACGGTCTGCGCCATGGCAGAACCTCCTCTGGGAGTTCGCGTCCCATCTCGGTGGTGCACAGGACGACAGCCACGGGTCTGACTCGCAAGGGCCCGAGAGCTCTTGCATACAGTGGCGCGACCGTGCCGGATTCCCACCGGCTTCCGTCTCGCCGTCGTCGATACCGGACAGACCGTACCGCGTGCCGGAGGTCCGGCCAAGACCGCCTCACCGGGCGTGATCTTCCTCTCGCGCCCGGTGCGCGGTGGACGGGCGGGACCGGCCGCCGCCCGCCGCGGTCCCGTCGGCGGCCTTTCAGGGCCGGGCCAGGCCCAGTTCGCGGGCGCCGAGCGGCGCGAAGAAGCGGTCGACGTCGGCCTCGGCGACCTCGTCGAGGGTGGCCGGGGACCAGCGGGGGGCGCGGTCCTTGTCGACGACCTGGGCGCGAATGCCCTCCACCAGGTCAGGGGTGGTCAGGGTGGCGCAGGAGACGCGGTACTCCTGGTCCAGCACCTGCTCCAGGGTGTCCAGTCGCCGGGCGCCGCGAACTGCCCGGAGGGTGACCTTGAGGGCCGTCGGGGACCTGCCGAGCAGGGTGTGCGCCGTCTCCTTCGCCGTCGCGTCGCCGTGTGCGAGCAGCCGGCGGACAATCTCCTCGACGGTGTCGGCGGCGTAGCAGGCGTCGATCCAGCTCCGGTGACCGGCCAGTTCCCCTTCGGTCGCGGGCCGTGCGTGGCGGGCGACCGCCTCGGGGACGGGCAGTTCGGCGAGGTCGGCGACGAACGCCCGGAGCGCGCCGGACGGCAGGTGGTGGTCGGCGAGTCCGCACAGCACGGCGTCGGCGGCGCCGATCCCGGCCCCGGTCAGGGCGAGATGGGTGCCCAGTTCGCCGGGGGCCCGGCTGAGCAGGTACGTGCCGCCCACGTCGGGGACGAAGCCGATGCCGGTCTCCGGCATGGCGATCCGGGACCGCTCCGTGACGATCCGGACCCCGCCGTGCGCGGAGATCCCCACCCCGCCGCCCATGACGATGCCGTCCATGACGGCGACGTACGGCTTGGGGTAGCGGGCGATCCGGGCGTTGAGGTGGTACTCGTCGCGCCAGAACGCGGCCGCGGCGGTGCCGTCGCCGTCGTGGGCGTCGTCGTGGACGGCGCGGATGTCGCCGCCCGCGCACAGGCCGCGCTCCCCCGCCCCGGTGATGACGACGGTCTCGACGGCGGGGTCGTGCTCCCAGTCCGTCAGGGCCTCGGCGATGCGCTCCACCATGGGGTGCGACAGCGCGTTGATGGCCTTCGGCCGGTTCAGGGTGATGTGCGCGGCCCGTCCCTCGACGCGCAGCAGGACGGGTGCTTCGGCGCCGGTCATCCGGACACCCCGGTCAGGTCACGGGCCACGTCGACACGCATGCTGTCGTCGGTTCCTTCCAGGAGCTGGACACGTCGGACACGGACGATCATCTCGCGCCGTGTCCCACCGCACGACGGCAGCCCCCGCTCCGCCGCACGGTCAGGGCCTGTTCCGGGCCGCGTCGGCGGTGAACCCGGGTGGAGGCGGTGGGAGTCGGGCGCCGGTGGGGGCGGCAGCGCAGACGTAGGCGTCCGGGCGCAGGGCGACGGTGGTGTCGCGGTGGGCGGCCGGCCAGGCCAGCAGGACGTCGTCCAGCCGGGCCTGGGTGAACCGGCAGGGAACTCTTGGTCATGGGTTCGCCTGGACGGCCGTTCGAGTGCGGAGGGCTGCCTACCATGAGGCGATCACGAACGGTACGAAACCCGGGAGCTCGGGATGGTGTTGTCCGGCCTCACACGGAGGTCGTCGCGTCCCTGGGCGGTCGTCGGTGTCACCGTCGCGTGCCTGACGGCCGGGGTACTCGCGCTCACGCACGGCTCACGCCCGGCGCACGCCGACCCGTCCGCGCTGCCGCACACCTCCGTGGAGGTGTCCGCCAGCCGTTGCGGACGCGGGTGGACCACGCCGGTCTCCGGTGTGCAGGTCTTCGACCTGCACAACCCGACCGACGGTGCCGCCGAGGTCCTCCTGGAGGACCCGAGGAGCCAGGCCGTCTACGGCGAGGTCGAGGGCATCGGACCCGGCACCACCCGGGAACTCACCGTGCGCCTGGGCACCGGCGCGTACGCGTTCAAGTGCGTGCCCGACGACACCGACGCCGTCACCGGCCCCACCGTGCACATCAGCGGGGGCCGCAGCGGACCGGCCGCCGCCCCGGTGACCGAGCACGACCTGATCCCGCCGGCGCTCGCCTACCAGAAGTGGGTCGGCACCGGCCTGTCGGAGGTCGTGCGGCTGACCACGGGGCTGCGGGACGCGGTCGACCGCGGTGACCTGGCCGCCGCCCGCACCGCCTGGCTGCCCGCGCACCTGCAGTACGAGCGGATGGGCGCCGCGTACGACGCCTTCGGCGAGGCGGACCGGGCGATCAACGGAACGGACGCGGGGCTGCGCGGCGGGGTGCACGACAAGGACTTCACCGGCTTCCACCGGGTCGAGTACGGCCTGTGGCACGGCGAGTCCGCCACCGGGCTGCGGGCTCCGGCGGCCGCCCTGCTGAAGTCGGTCACCGCGCTGCGCGACGACTGGGCGGGGACCCGCATGGACCCGGCCCAGCTGGGGCTGCGGGCGCACGAGATCCTGGAGAACACGGTGCAGTTCGAGCTGACCGGCCGGACCGACTACGGCAGCGGCAGCAACCTCGCCACCGCCCGCGCCAACCTGGACGGCACCGAACAGGTGCTGGCCCGGCTGCGTCCGGTGCTGGCCGGCCGGTACGCCGGTCTGTCCGGTCTGCGGAGCGCGGTGGAGCGGGCCGGCCGGACGCTCGACGGGTTCGGGCACGACGGCACCTGGACCCCGCTGGGCAGGCTGAGCCGTCGGCAGCGCGAGAACGTCGACGCGGTCCTCGGCGACCTGGTGGAGCGGCTGGCCTCGGTGGCCACCCTGTGCGATCCCCGGAGGACGGTGTGAGCACCGAGGAGAGGACGGGCCCGAGCGGACTCGGCCGCCGCGGTTTCCTGCGCGGAGCGGCCCTCACGGGGGCGGGGCTGGCGGCCGGAGGCGCCGCGGCCCCTGCCTCGGACACCGCCGCCTCCGCCACCCCGGCCACCACCGCCGTCGCGCCCTTCCACGGCCCCCGCCAGCAGTCCGTGACCGCCGCGCCCCGGCGCACGACCGTGTTCACGTCCTTCGACGTCACCGCCGAGGGCCGGGCCGACCTCGCCGACCTGCTGCGCACGCTCACCGACCGGGCCCGCTTCCTGACCTCGGGCGGCACCCCGGACCCGGTCGGCATCACCGCCCCGCCCGCCGACTCGGGCGTCCTCGGCGGCCGGCTTCCGTCCGGAGCCCTGGCGGTGACCGTCGGCGTCGGCGCCTCGCTCTTCGACGACCGGTTCGGCCTGGGCACGCTGAGGCCGCGTCGGCTGACGACGATGCCCGCCTTCCCGGACGACGACCTCAGGCCCGAGTGGTGCCACGGCGACGTCAGCCTGCAACTGCACGCCGACGACACCGACACGGTGCTGCACGCGTTGCGGGACATCGCCCGGCACACCCGTGGTGGCATGCAGGTCCGCTGGCGGCTGGACGGCTTCTCCGGCCCGCCCCGGCCGTCCGGCACCCCGCGCAACCTGTTCGGTTTCAAGGACGGCATCGCGAACCCCGAGACCACCAGTGCCCGTGAGATGGACCGGCTGGTGTGGGTGGGCAGGGGCACGGGCGAGCCGGAGTGGACGGCCGGCGGCAGCTACCAGGTGGTGCGGCTGATCCGGATGCTCGTGGAGTTCTGGGACCGGGTCTCGCTCAGCGAGCAGGAGCGGATGTTCGGCCGCTCCCGCGAGTCGGGGGCGCCCCTGGACGGTGACGCCGAGCACGACATCCCGAAGTACGCCGACGACCCCAAGGGCGACGTCATCCCGCTGGACGCGCACATCCGGCTGGCCAACCCGCGCACCCCGGCCACCGCCGACCAGCGGATCCTGCGCCGGGCCTACAACTACGACCGGGGCATGGACGGCAACGGCAATCTCGACATGGGCCTGCTGTTCAGCTGCTACCAGCAGGACCCGGCCCGGCAGTTCGAGGCCGTGCAGAAACGGCTCGCCGGGGAACCCCTGGCCGACTACGTCTCACCGTTCGGCGGCGGCTACTTCTTCGCGCTGCCCGGCGTGCGGGACACCGCCGACTGGTACGGACGCACGCTCCTGACCTGAATCGGTCAACACGCGGTCAAGACTTGACCCAGCATCCCTGACCCGGTGTTCACTCGGCCGCCATCATGACTCCGCCGCGACGCCCGGCAACGGGCGAAGCATCCCTGCTCGTACGACGCAGTGACGTTCATGCCCGGAGGGTGAACCAGCATGGCCAGCACAGGAAGACGAACGGCGATCAGGAGCCTCGGGGCTCTCGCGGGGGCCGCCGCGCTCACGGTCCTCGGTGGTACCGCGCCCAGCTGGGCCGCCGTACCCGCCGGACACCGGGGCGGGCCGTCCACCACGACGCCCGTCAAGCACGTGGTCGTGCTGTTCGACGAGAACATCTCGTTCGACCACTACTTCGCGACCTACCCGAAGGCCGCGAACACCGACGGGACGAAGTTCACGGCGGCGAAGAACACCCCGAAGGACGTCGACACCCTCGCGCACGCCGGGCTGCTGACGAAGAACCCGAACCAGTACCTGCCCAAGCGGCTCACCCCGGCGCAGGCGATGACCTGCGACCAGAACCACTCCTACGGTCCCGAGCAACTGGCCTACGACGGCGGCAGGGCCGACCGGTTCGTGCAGAACACCGAGGTCGACAAGTGCTCCGGCGGCCTGTTCGGCGAGCCCGGCCTGGTGATGGACTACTACGACGGCAACACCGTCACCGGGCTGTGGAACTACGCCCAGCACTACGCCCTCAACGACCGCTCGTACAGCTCGGTCTACGGCCCGTCCACGCCCGGCGCGCTCAACCTGGTGTCGGGTCAGACGCACGGCGCGGTCTCCGTGGACCCGGTCACCGGCAAGCAGACCTCGACCCCGGACTCGTACGCCATCGCGTCCCCGAACGCCAAGGGGGTCGGCACCGTCGTCAACGACCCCGACCCGGCCTTCGACGACTGCTCCGACAAGGACCACACCAGCACCAGCGCGCTGGCGGCGCTGCAGGGCAGGAACATCGGCGACCTGCTCAACACCAAGAAGGTGACCTGGGGCTGGTTCCAGGGCGGCTTCCGTCCGTCCACCGCCTACGACGGCACGTCCGGCTCCCACGCCAAGTGCGACACCACGCACACCAACGTGGGCGGCGCCTCCGTGGTCGACTACAGCCCGCACCACAACCCGTTCTCGTACTACAGGTCGACGGCGAACCCGCACCACGTGGCGCCGAAGAACGTGGACGAGATCGGCCACAACGGCCGGGCGAACCACAACTACGACCTGACCGACTTCACCGCGGTCGCCAAGGCGGGCAAGCTCCCCGCCGTCAGCTTCCTCAAGGCCGGTGAGTACCAGGACGGCCACGCCGGCTACTCCGACCCGACCGACGAGCAGCACTTCCTCGTCAACGAGATCAACACCATCCAGAGCTCGCCGCAGTGGAAGTCCACCGCGATCATCGTCGCCTACGACGACTCCGACGGCTGGTACGACCACGCCTACGTCAAGCCCCGCAACGGCTCCAAGGACACCACGGTCGGCTCCAACGGCAAGGCCCTCGACAGCGCGGCCTGCCAGTCCGGCCCGGCCGCGTCCGGCGGCTACGCCGACCGCTGCGGACCCGGCACCCGGCAGCCGCTGCTGGTCATCTCGCCCTACAGCAGGGTGAACAAGGTCGACCACACCCTGACCGACCAGGCCTCGATCACCCGGTTCATCGAGGACAACTGGCGCACCGGCCGGATCGGCGACCACTCCTTCGACGCCACGGCGGGCTCGCTGAACGGCATGTTCGACTTCAGGCACCCGAACGACAAGCAGGTGCTGCTGAAGTCCGACGGCTCGATCAGGTCCGTCGGCCCGATCCGGCCCGTGGCTGCGGTCAGCACGCGGATCACTCCCGGCCCGGCGATGGTGAACACCGCCGCCACCACCGGATCGGGCGAGTTCCCGACGCTTCCGGTGAGCCTCGGTGCGGGCGCCCTGGTGGCCGCGGGTGCCACGGGCACCTACCTGACGCTGCGCCGCAAGCAGCGCACCACCGCCTGACGCCCACCGCGCCCTGACCCGCTCGGCACGGTCCGCCTCCCCGGACCGTGCCGAGCGGCGTTTCCACCCGCCGGGGTGTGCGCACCCCCGGAGCCGGCGCCCGCGGTGTGCCGTGCCCCGGGTGGGCCCTCCCTCCGGGTGTGCGGTTGTCGTCCGCCGTGCGGCACGGGATGCTGAGGGGGCACGGAGGGAAGCGGTGCCATGGATCGTTTTCCGCATGCTGCCGACGTCGACTTCCACAGCCCCCTGGACCTTTCCAAGGCCGCCGCCGCGGTGCTGGACCCCGAAGGCCGCGTCTGCGGGTGGGGTGTCTCGGCGGAGCGTCTGCTCGGCCACGCGCCCGAGGACGTGCTCGGCCGGCCGGCCGAGCGGTTGCTGGCGGCGCCCGGACAGCGGGTGTCGCCGCTCTGCCGGGCGGACAGACCACGCAGCACCGTCCTGGACCTCTGCCACCGGGACGGCCACACCCTGCGCGCGGCCGTGACGTTCAGCCCGCTGTCGCACGGGGGCGCCGCCGCGACCGTCGTGGTCGCCGCCGAGCTGGAGGCGCTGCGCGCCTGGGAGGCGCAGCTGGCCCTGTTGCAGGGGCTGACGACCGAGTCGTCCGTGGGGCTGACCATCTTCGACACGGACATGAAGGTCGTCTGGGGGAACGCCTCCACCGACCAGGAGCTCGCCGGGGTCGCCCAGTACGTCGGACGGCCCGCCGCCGATCTGTTTCCCGAGGGCGAGTTCATCTCCCGCCACCACCCTCCGGACGAGGACCAGGTGATGGAGCACGTGCTGACGACGGGCGAACCGATCCTCGGCATGCACTACCGCGGGCGCGCCCCCGCCGACCCGGTCCGTGAGCACGTCTGGTCCTGTTCGTACCACCGGCTGGTGGACGCGCGGGGCGAGCCGCTCGGGCTGTTCGAGGAGTCCCTGGACATCACCGACCGCTATCGCGCCCAGGAGCGGCTGTCCCTGCTCGTCCGGGCGGGCAAGCGGATCGGTGCCTCGCTCGACGTGCGCCGCACGGCCGCGGAGCTGGCCGACGTGGCGGTGCCGCAGCTCGCCGACGAGGTGCTGGTGGATCTGCCGCCCGCGGTCATCGAGGGACGGCAGCCGCCGACGGGCTCCGCGCCGGGGCACAGCATGCTGCGGATGCACGGCCGGACCCCGGAGGAGTTCCGGACCAGCCCCGTCTCCTATCCGCCCACGTCACCGCAGGCGCAGAGCCTGGCCACCAGCCGCCCCGTCCTGGACGCCGGCCCGGCGGGGGACGCGCCCGGCACCCGGCGGACCAGCCTCTACGTCCCGTTGCTCGCCCGGGACGCGGTCCTCGGCCTCGCCACCTTCCGGCGCAGCAGCAACCCCGACCCGTTCGGGCCCGAGGAGCAGACCCTCGCGGTGGAGCTGGCCGAGCGGGCGGCCGTCGGCATCGACAACGCCCGCCGTTACACCAGCCAGCACGCGGCGGCCCTGGTACTGCAGCGCAGCCTGCTGCCGCAGCGGCTGCCCGAGCAGAGCGCGGTCGACGTGGCGTACCGCTATCTGCCCGCCGACAGCCGGGTGGGCGTGGGCGGTGACTGGTTCGACCTGATCCCGCTGTCGGGGGCCCGGGTGGGGCTGACCGTGGGGGACGTGGTGGGCCACGGGGTGCACGCGGCGGCGACCATGGGCCGGCTGCGTGCCACCGTGCGGACGCTGGCCCTGCTGGACCTGGACCCGGCCGAGCTGCTCACCCGCCTGGACGGTCTGGTCTCCCTGGACTCGGAGCCGCACGGGGACGACGGACTGGGCGACGAGGCGCTCGGGGTGACCTGTCTGTACGCGATCTACGACCCGGTGAGCGGCCGGTGCGTCTGGGCGAGCGCGGGCCACCCGCCGCCGGTGGTGGCGGACGCGAACGGCTCGGTGGCGCTGTCCGCGCTGGCTCCCGGGCCGCCCCTGGGCCTGGGCAGCCTGCCCTACGAGAACGTCGAGCTGAGCCTGTCCAACGGCAGCGTGGTGGCGTTGTTCACCGACGGGGTCGTGGAGGACCGGCGCACCGACATCGACAGCGGTATCGACCGGCTCGCCCATGTGCTCACCTGGCAGCGCTGCCCGCTGGAGGAGCTGTGCGACCGGGTGCTGTCGACGCTGCCGCCGGGGCCGCAGGCGGACGACGCCACCCTGCTGCTCTTCCGGACCCGGCGGCTGAACGCCGGCCAGGTGGCGGACCTGGAGCTGCCCCCGGACCCGGTGATGGTGGCCCGGGCCCGCACGGACACCGAACGCCAGCTGGACAGCTGGGGCCTGTCCGACCTGGCGTTCACCGCGGAACTCGTGGTGAGCGAGCTGGTCACCAACAGCATCCGGTACGCCGACGGGCCCGTCGTACTGCGGCTGATCAAGGACCGTTCCCTGTTGTGCGAGGTCTCCGACAACGCGCACACGGCCCCGCACCTGCGCCGGGCGCGCCGGGACGACGAAGGCGGCCGGGGCCTGTTCCTGGTCGCCCAGGTGTCGCAGCGCTGGGGCACCCGGTACACCTCGTCGGGGAAGACCATCTGGGCCGAGCTGGCCCTTCCCTGACGGCTCCGGCGGCGGGCGGGACGGCCGCGGACCGGCGGCCGTCCCGCTTCGGTCAGCCGTCGATGCGGTGGGTGGTCCAGAAGGACGTCAGGTCGGTGCTGGTGGCCGCCTGCGCCGCGGCCTTGAACTCGGCGGTGGTCGAGACGCCGTACCAGTGCGAACTCGCGTAGCTCTTCAGGAGGTTGGTCATGGCGGTGTCACCGATCAGGCGGCGCAGGTCGTGCAGGGCGCACTTGCCGTAGCCGTAGACGACGGTGGAGTAGCGGGAGGAGTGGGCGTCCCAGTACGCCATCGAGTTGGTGATCTTCTCCGCGGACGAGGCCCAGGAGACGTTGTTCCAGCAGTTGGTGCCGGTCAGTCCCTGTGCCAGGTCGGTGGCGTAGTCGGTGAACGCCTCGTCCAGCCAGGGGCTGTTGTACTCGTCGTCGCCGACGATCCCGTACCACCACTGGTGGCCGATCTCGTGGGTGAGCGCGGTGGTGCTGACCAGGTCGAGGACGAAGCCCGGGTACTCCATGCCGCCGAACCAGAAGTTGTTGTCGATGACCGCGTCCAGCTCGCCGTACGGGTAGGCCCCGAAACGGCCGGCGTGGGCGTCGACGGCCGACTTGGCGGTGCTGAGCATCGACTGGGCGCTGGAGGAACTGATGCCCGAGACGGAGTAGATGTTGATCGGGACGCCGCCGGGCGAGGTGCCGGAGATCTTGCTGAACGGACCGGCCGCCCAGGCGAAGTCACGGACCTTGGCGGCGGTCGCGGTGGTGACGGTACGGCCGCTGGTGCCGGGGGTGTCGACCGAGGTGCCGGTGGCCGGGACGAGCAGGCTGCTGGGGTGGTCCAGGGTCACCTTGAAGTCGGCGGCCAGCGAGTAGAAGGACTCGCCGTTGTTGGTGTACGGGTCCAGGTGCCAGCCCGATCCGTCCCGGATGGCGAGGACCGGCAGCGCGTTGCCGATCATGCTGAACGCGCCGTCGTAGCCGAAGCGGTCGGCGCCGCTGGGGACGGTGATGCCGAGGTCGAAGCCGATCGTGGTGCTCTGGCCCTGGGCCAGCGGGGTCGGCAGGGCGACCTCCAGCGCCGTGCAGGCGACCGAGAGCGCGCCGACGGTGCCGCCGGTGAGGTTGCTGACGGTGATCGGCGGGGCCGAGCAGGTGCCGTGGTAGTTGTCCCACAGTCTGAGGTAGATCTCGCTGAGCGCGGTCGACGAGGCGTTGGTGAAGGTCACACTCTCGTGGCCGGTCCAGCCGGTTCCGGTGGAGTTGCTGGTCAGGCTGACGGTGTAGGTCGGCGCGGCCGGGGTGCGGGTGGTGTCGCCCGGGGTGGTGGCGGCCGAGGTGTCCAGGGCGACGTCGTCGAGGACGAAGCTGGTCTGGAGGCTGGAGTCCTCGGTGCCGGTGAAGGCCACGGTGACGGTCTGGCCGGCGAACGCGGAGACGTCGAAGGACTTCTTCACGTACCCGGTGTTCTTGTCCAGGTTGGAGTAGCTCGCCAGCGTGGTGCCGCCGATCTTCGCGGTGAGTTTGTCGTACGCCGTCGAGGACGTCGTCTCGGCGGTGTCGACGTGCAGCCAGAAGGTCAGGGTGGCGGCGCACCCGGCCGGGACGGTGACGCTCTGCGAGAGCGTGTCGGTGTGGGTGGTGCCGGTGCCGTCCAGCCAGGCGAAGCCGCTGCCGCCGTGGGCGGACTGGCCGGAGCGGCTGGTGATCACACCGGTCGAGGACTGCGTCCAGGGGGACGTGCCGTTCTCGAAGCCGCCGTTGCCGATCAGCTGGGCGGGGGCGCAGGCCGTGGGCTCGGCGGCCGTCGCCGTGGTGCCGGGGAGCAGGGCCGCGACGACTGCCGCGACGGCCAGCGCGCTGGTGACGATGGCCTTGTGGGGGGTCGGTCTCACACGAACTCCTTTACGCCGGCCGGGATTCCGGCCTGCTCGGAGACCGCCCGTCCGGCAGGGGTGCGCCGGGGAGCGGTCACGGGTCACGTGGTGCGAGTCCGAAGCCTGACAGAATTGACCAGGGCATGTCACTAGTCCGCCTGGCCGGGCATTCCGGGAACCCCGGACACACGGGCGCCCGGGCCGGCCGCCGAGGGCCGGCCCGGGCGTCGTACGCCGGGCGCTACCGGGGGATCAGACCAGGTCGAAACGGTCCGCGTTCGCGACCTTCGTCCAGGCGGCGACGAAGTCCCGCACGAACTTCTCCTTGGCGTCGTCGCTCGCGTACACCTCGGCGACGGCGCGCAGCTCGGAGTTGGAGCCGAAGACCAGGTCCGCACGGGTGCCGGTCCACTTGACCGCGCCGGTGGCGAGGTCACGGCCCTCGAAGGTGGTCTGGTCCTCGGAGGTGGACTTCCACTCCGTGCCGTAGTCGAGCAGGTTGACGAAGAAGTCGTTCGTCAGCACGCCCGGGGTCTCGGTGAACACACCGTGCTTCGACTGGCCGTGGTTGGCGCCGAGCACGCGCAGCCCGCCGACCAGGACGGTCAGCTCGGGGGCGCTGAGGCCGAGCAGGTTGGCGCGGTCGAGGAGCAGGTACTCGGCCGGCAGCCGGTTGCCCTTGCCGAGGTAGTTGCGGAAGCCGTCGGCCGTCGGCTCCAGGGCCGCGAAGGACTCGGCGTCCGTGTGCTCCTCGGTGGCGTCGACCCGGCCCGGGGCGAAGGGCACCTCGATGTCGACACCGGCGTCCTTGGCGGCCTTCTCCACGGCGGCGGCACCGCCGAGGACGATCAGGTCGGCCAGGGAGACCTTCTTGGCGCCGGTGTTGAAGTCGCGCTGGACGCCTTCCAGGACGCGCAGCACCTGGGCGAGCTGGTCGGGGTCGTTGACCTCCCAGCCGCGCTGCGGCTCCAGGCGGATACGGGCGCCGTTGGCACCGCCGCGCTTGTCGCTGCCCCGGTACGTCGAGGCCGACGCCCAGGCGGTGGAGACCAGCTGCGAGACGGTCAGACCCGAGTCGAGGAGCTTCGCCTTGAGCGCGGCGACGTCGGCGGCGTCGATGGCCTCGCCCTCGGCCTCGGGCAGCGGGTCCTGCCACAGCAGGGTCTCCGCCGGGACCTCGGGGCCGAGGTACAGGGACTTCGGGCCCAGGTCACGGTGGGTGAGCTTGTACCAGGCGCGGGCGAACGCGTCCGCGAACTCCTCCGGGTTCTCGTGGAACCGGCGGGCGATGGGCTCGTAGATCGGGTCGAAGCGCAGCGACAGGTCGGTGGTGAGCATCGTGGGCAGACGCTTCTTCGACGGGTCGTGCGCGTCCGGGACGATCGCCTCGGCGTCCTTGGCGACCCACTGCTTGGCGCCGGCCGGGGACTCGGTCAGCTCCCACTCGTAGCCGAAGAGGATGCCGAAGAAGTCGTTGCTCCACTGGGTGGGCTTGGTGGTCCAGGTGACCTCCAGGCCGCTGGTGATCGCGTCGCCGGCCTTGCCGGTGCCGTAGGTGGACTTCCAGCCCAGGCCCTGCTGCTCGATCGGCGCGCCCTCGGGCTCGGCGCCCACGTGGTCGGCGGGGCCGGCGCCGTGCGTCTTGCCGAAGGTGTGGCCGCCGGCGATGAGGGCGACGGTCTCCTCGTCGTTCATCGCCATCCGGCGGAACGTCTCACGGATGTCGCGGGCCGCGGCGATCGGGTCCGGGTTGCCGTTGGGGCCCTCCGGGTTGACGTAGATCAGACCCATCTGAACGGCGCCGAGCGGGCTCTCCAGGTCGCGGTCGCCGGTGTAGCGCTGGTCGTCGAGCCAGACCTTCTCGGGGCCCCAGTAGACGTCGTCCTCGGGCTCCCAGACGTCCTCGCGGCCGCCGCCGAAGCCGAAGGTCTTGAAGCCCATGGTCTCCAGGGCCACGTTGCCGGTGAGGATCATGAGGTCGGCCCAGGAGATGGACTGGCCGTACTTCTTCTTGACCGGCCACAGCAGACGGCGGGCCTTGTCCAGGTTGACGTTGTCCGGCCAGCTGTTGAGCGGGGCGAAGCGCTGCTGGCCGGCGCCGGCGCCGCCGCGGCCGTCGGAGATGCGGTAGGTGCCCGCGCTGTGCCACGCCATCCGGATCATCAGCGGGCCGTAGTTGCCGAAGTCGGCCGGCCACCAGTCCTGGGAGTTGGTCAGCACCTCGGCGATGTCCCGCTTCACGGCCGCGAGGTCGAGGGCCTGGAACGCCGCGGCGTAGTCGAAGCCCTTGTCCAGGGGGTTCACGACGTCGGAGTTCTTGGCGAGGATCTTCAGGTTGAGCCCTTCGGGCCACCACTGGCGATTGCCGCCGCCCTGGGTGGGGTGCGGGGCGCGGTCATGCGCGACCGGGCACTTGCCCGCGGCGTTCTCCTGGGTCTCGGACATGGGGGAAATCCTTCCGGAAGGGCGGATCAACGTACTCAGGAACTGACGGTGGAACAGGCGGGGCACAGGCCCCAGTAGATGACCTCGGCCTCGTCGATCGCGAAGCCGCGGTCGTCCGAAGCGGTCAGGCACGGCGCCTCGCCGACCGCGCAGTCCACGTCGGCGACGGCACCGCACGACCGGCACAGGACGTGGTGGTGGTTGTCGCCGACGCGTCCCTCGAACCGGGCCGGGCTGCCGGCCGGTTCGATGCGCCGTATGAGTCCGGCCGTGGTGAGCGCGTGCAGCGCGTCGTACACGGCTTGGAGCGATATGTGGCCCACCCTGTCGCGGACGCCCGAGGCGATGGCCTCGACGTCGAGGTGGTCGCCGTGCCGGACGGTCTCCAGCAGCGCGACGCGGGCGGCCGTCACCCGCAGGCCGGCACCGCGCAGTTCTTCGGCGGTCGTCGGGGGCTGGGATGCGGTCATGGCGACTACCTAACCTCAAAAACACGAATGATTCAAGAAAACAATCCACTCAAGTCTGGTGACGAACCGGCCAACGGCCACCGCCCGAACCTCCGCCACCCGGCTTTGCCGTCTCTTTACAACCCGCCCGGCGTCCGGGTCGTCTCTCCGCTCGATTCCGTCACACAGCCCGCGCCGACCGGTGCGGGCCCACGAAAGAGAGCGTCCTCATGCGCCGAACCGTCCTGAGCGCCACGGCCCTGGCCTGCACCGCCGTGCTGGGCACCACCGTGCCCGCGTTCGCCGCCGCCACCGCCCCGAGCCCGGTCGCCAGCGCCGCGCCGACCACCGCTCCCTCCCCCGTCCCGTCCGAGGCCGGGTCCACCGAGCCCACCCGGGCGGCGACCCCCGTCCCGACCCGTGACGCCCGTCACCTGCCGGGCCGTGGCTCGCGTCAGGTCTCCACGGTGCCGCAGGGTGCCCCCGACACCGGCGTGACGCAGTCCTCCTCCGGCTCCGGCTCGGACGGTGCGCTGATCGGCACGGGGGCGGGCGCCGTCGTGCTCGCCGCGGGCGCCGCGGTGTTCGTCGTCCGCCGCCGCCGGGCGACCGGGGCATGACCCCGCTCTCCAGGCGCGCCCTGCTCACCGCCGCGACGGCCTCGCTGCTGGCGGGCTGCGCCGGGCAGACGCCGCACCGGGAGGCCACCACGGTCTCCCGGCAGCAGCCGCCCGCACCGGCCACGGCCGCCGGCTCCGCCTCGCCCGCCCCGCTCGGCCGTTCCGTACCGGTCCGGCTGCGGGTCCCGGCGATCGGGGTGGACACCCCGCTGCTGCGGCTGGGCCTGGCCGCCGACGGCACGGTGCAGGTGCCGCCGGTCACCGCGCACGACCGGGCGGGCTGGTACCGCTACTCCCCCACCCCGGGGCAGGTCGGCCCGTCGGTGATCCTCGGCCACGTCACGGTCGGCTCCTACGGGGACGGCGTCTTCCGCCGCCTCGCCGAGCTGCGCCGGGGCGAGCAGATCGTGACGCGCCTGGAGAACGGCAGATCGGCGGTGTTCACCGTCCGCGAGGTGCGGACGGTCGCGAAGGCGCGGTTCCCCACGCGAGAGGTGTACGGGGACGTGGACCGCCCGGAGCTGCGGCTGATCACCTGCGGCGGCCAGCGCACCGGGAACGGCTATCTCGACAACGTGATCGTCTTCGCGGCCCTGACCCGCACGACACCCTGAACCCGCCGGCACGGATGCGGGACCGGTGGAACGTACGCCACCGGTCCCGCATCCTCCCCGGCGCACCCCTTCGACCCTGGAGAACGTTGAAACGGTCCCGTGACACGGCGGCCTCCGAGCTGTTCGCCGCCCTGTACCCGCGCCTGGCCGGCTGGTGCCGCCGTCTCGTCGACGACGACGAGACGGCGCACGAGATCGCCTCGGAGGCGTTCACCCGGCTGTGGGCCCGGTGGACGAAGGTGGAGGAGCCCCGTGGTTTCCTCTACGTCACCGCGGCCAACCTCGTCCGGGACCACTGGCGCAAGCTGGAGCGCGAGCGGCGCACGGTGCGCCGCGTCGGCTCCGAGGCCGCGACCCGCCCGCACGCCGAGCAGACGGACCCCTCGGTACGGCTGCTGGTGCAGTCGCTGCCGGAGCGGCTGCGGGTGCCGATCCTGCTGCACTATTACGCCGACATGCCGATCCGGGAGGTGTCCGAGCTGACCGGGCGCAAGGAAGGAACCGTCAAGGCCGATCTGCACGCGGCCCGAGAACTGCTCCGCGGCCATCTGAGGAGAAGCCTTGACCACACGCTTTGACGACGAGCCGGAGTTCGGCGGCCCGGACGATCCGCTCACCGTCATCCTGCGGCCGCCGGCCGCCCACCTGGGGCCCCCGCCCGGCCGTTACGAGGAGATCCGGCGCGCCGCGGGCCGCCGCCGGCTGGTGCGTACGGCTGCCGGAGCCGGGGTGACCTGCGCCGTCGCCGCCTTCGTCGCCATGTCGCTGCATCTGGGGGCACCCGCGGCGCCGACGACGCCCCGCGACCCGCTCGCGCCCCCGGACGTCAGCCCGACCGCCCCGCGGCAACCGCGGACCTCGCCGACTCCGGTCGCCCCCCGGCCGAGCCCGAGCGTCGCGCCGACGCGCGGCCGCACCCCGCCGGAACCCACGCCCACCCGGCCGACGCGGGACGACGTCACGGGGTCGCCCGCGTCCGGACGGTCCGCGAACCCGACGGCGCTCCGGGGCACACCGTCCGAGAGCCGGCCGAGCGCGGTCGCCACGCCGGGCCGCTCGTAGCGGCGTCAACGCGGCGACGGGCGGGTCACACGTTCGTGCCCGAGGGTTTCGGCGCGTCGTCGGCGGCGCGAAGGCGCGGGCCACGGCGTCGCGCCGGGCGGCGCGGCACCACCCGCGGGGCCCTGGGCGCGTCGGCCGTCCGGGTAGGGTCGCACCCGCCCGTCCGGCCGCCGCGGCCCGAATGGCCGAGGCCACCCCTCGGCGTTGGTGTGATGTTTCGTACGTGGCCGGAATGAAAGGTGTGGAACGGGCAACGCTCCGTTTCATGCTCCACGCCCGAAACCTCCGGCAGGTGACTCGATGACGACGGCGACCCAGGCCTCCCCGACCGCACCGGCCGCCCCGCCACCGTCCGCCGCCCAGCCGCCCGCGCCGGCTCCGCCGCTGCCGTCCCTCACCGGGCTGAGATGGATGGCCGCACTGCTCGTCTTCGGGCTGCACGTGCACAACTTCCGCTATTTCGGGGGCACCGGCGGCCGTCTGATGTCCTGGGGATTCGAGGCGGGCTCGTCCGGTGTGTCGTTCTTCTTCATCCTGTCCGGGTTCGTACTGATGTGGTCCGCGCGGCCGGGGGACCGGGCACCGCGCTTCTGGTGGCGGCGGGTCGCCCGGATCTATCCCGTGCACCTGGTGACCGTCGCCCTCGCGCTGGTCATGGCGTTCACGCTGCCCCGCCAGCCGCGCCCGACCCTCCCGCAGGGCCTGGCCGACGTCTTCCTGGTGCACTCCTGGTGGCGTCCGTGGTGGCAGACGCTGGACCCGGTCAGCTGGTCGCTGGCCTGCGAGGCCTTCTTCTACGCCGCGTTCCCGCTGCTGGCGCTGGTGCTGCGCCGACTGGGCGGGCGGGGCGCGGCGGTGCTGGCCGCGCTGTCCGTCCTCGCCGTGCTCGCGCTGGCCTGGACGGACTCGCACCACTGGTGGGACCAGCCGATCAGTTCCTTCCCCGCGGCCCGGCTGCCCGAGTTCGTGCTGGGCGCCGCCGTCGCGCGCCTGGTGCTGCTGGGCCGGTGGCGCGGCCCCGGCCTGGAGGCCTCGCTGGCGCTGGCCGTCATCGGCTACTTCCTGGTCCCGCAGGTCACCGACGACTACGCGGCCACCGCCTGCACCATCATGGGCTTCGCCGTGCTCATCCCGGCGGCGGCCCAGGCCGACCTGCGCGGTCTGCCCTCGATGTGGCGCCGCCGCCGGCTGGTGCGGCTCGGCGAGTTGTCGTTCGCTTTCTACATGGTCCACCTGCTGGTGCTGCGGGCGGGCACCCACCTGCTCGGCGTCCGCCCGCGTCTCGACCCGCTCACCGGCGCGGCCGCCGCCCTCGTCGCCTTCACCGTGTCGCTGGGCCTGTCCTGGCTCCTCTACGAGGGCGTGGAGGGGCCCGCGCGCCGGCTGCTGCTGCGACTCCCGGCGCGGCGGAGGGCGACGGCCTAGCCGGTCACGGGAAAAGGGTCACCTTGGACGGGGTCGTACTGGTCCCCGAGGTCGGCGCTCCGGTGGTGTTGACGACGTGGGCGTACTGGCCCATGCCGCCGAGGGAGATCACCAGCAGGTCGTGCATCCTGATCCCCGGACCGGTCGGCACCTGGAAGCCGTTGGACTGGACGATCGTCGGATCGGCCGTGTAGTTGCAGTAGCTGCCCAGGCCCCATGCCTCGTGGGTGGTCACGGTGTCGGCGACCTTGTAGGCCGCGTAGCCGACCACGCCGTCGTGGGTGACGGCGGCGGCGTTCGGGGCGTCGTACGCCTTCTCGTTCTGGAAGAAGATCGTGCGGCCGCGTTCGCCGTTCCAGTAGACGTCGTACTTGTTGAAGTGCTCGACGAACAGGCCGGTGGCGAGGACGTCGTTGCCGTTGACCCTGAGGCCGTAGTCGGCTCTGTTGGTGGTCCAGCCGACTCCGCTGCCGTGGTCGGCGCGCCACAGCCAGGTGTGGTCGATGATCACGTTGTTGCTGTTGACCACGACCGAGTTGGTGGCGAGGCCGGGTCCGGCGCCGCCGATGCGGACGAACACGTCCTGCATGGTGGTGGGGTTGGCGGAGTGGTCGGCGGTGGAGCCGGGGTCGCCGATCCGCAGCAGCGTGTCGGAGTTGACGGTGCCCGCGTCGATGAGGAACCCGGCGAGCCTGACGCCGTCGACGTCGGCGACGTGCAGGGCGTCGACGCCGTTGTCCGGGACCAGGGTGGCGAGGCCGAGGCCGAGGACGACGGTGTTGGCGCGGGTGACGTTGATGGTCTGGTTCAGGTGGTAGATGCCTGGGGTGAAGAGGAGGTTGAGGCCCTGGGCGAGGGCCTGGTTGATGGTGGCGGCGGTGGCGCCGGGCTTGACGACGTAGAACTGGTCCAGCGGGATCGAGGTGCCCGCGTTGGCCGGCCAGGAGACACCCCGGGCGTTGGTGCGCTTGGCCGGGACGAAGACCTTGTAGGCGCTGCCGTCCAGGTAAAGGAACGGCTTCTCGCGCGATACGGGGGTGGTGTCCAGCGTGGTGTACGGACCGGAGTCGAAGTTGCCGGCCGGGGCACCCTGGACGCCGGAGAAGGTCATGTTCCACACGCCGTTGGTCCAGCCGCCGACCGAGCTGTCGCGGGTGTACCACTGCTGCTGGGAGTACGGACCGACCGTGCCGTCGATCTTCGAGTCGGCGATGTAGCCGCCGGAGGCCCAGCCGTAGCCGTTCGGCGCCAGGTTGAGGCCGCCCTTGACGTGGATGCGGCGGAAGGGGGCCGCCTGAGCCACGGCCCACCGGTCCGTGCCGTTCGACGGCGTGATGGCGAGGTTCTCCGCCGAACGCCAGAAGTTCTGCGTGGCGTTGCCGTTGAACCAGCCGGCGTCGACCGTGACGTCACCGTTGATCTGCGTGTCGTCGGGGTTCAGCCCGAGGCCCGAGATCGAGGTGTAGAAGCCGATCTGGGCGTTGATGCCGTTGTAGGTGCCCGGCTTGAGCAGGAACTGGTAACGCCCGGTGCCGAACTGCGCCGACTCCTGCTGGGCGAAGACGGAGTCGAACTTCGCCTGGAGGTTCGGCGTGGACGGATCGACGACGATCACGTTGGGGCCGAGGTCGCCGCCGCCCTGGACCGGGGGTGTGCCGGTGGTGGTGCCGTAGACCTGGAACTCCCAGAGCGAGTAGCCCCACTGGGTGGCGCGGTGCACGCCCTGCATCCGGACGTACTGGCCCTGCCCGGACACGTCGAGGGTGTCGGTGCCGCCGTCACCGCCGGTGACGGTCTTCAGGTCGGTCCAGTTGCTGCCGTCAGGGGAGATCTGGACCTTGTAGTCCTTGCCGTACGCGGTCTCCCAGTTGAGGACCACCTGGGTGACATTGGCGGTGGCGCCGAGGTCGACCTGGAGCCACTGGTCGTCGGTGAACGCGGACGACCAGCGGGTGCCGGTGTTGCCGTCGACCGCGTTCGCCGCGGTGGTCCCGGCGTTCTCCTCGGAGGATGCGGTGGCCGTCTTCCCCTGCGACAGCGGGGCGTCGGCGGCCTGCGCCGCCGGCGCGTGGGCGGCGGGCAGGGCGAGCAGCGCGGCCATGGCGGCGAGCGCTACGCCCAGGGATCTCAGTCGTCTCATCAGCGGCTCCCTGTGGTGGGCACGGGGCACGCCCGCGAACCGGCGAGCCACCGTGCTTAGTTCAGGCTTTGATTTAAGTGCTGAGGCAAACAGGCGACAAGCCTTCGGCAACAGAATTCTCGACGTCCGACCTCTGGCTAGGCACTCCTACCGGGCGGTATACAGACCCCCGACACACGCGTGCGGGCCGCCCGTCGGGACCGGTTCCGCGCGCGTCCCGGTTCCAGGGGGGGATCCTCATGGCGTACGGCGGCCCGTCGCAGGGTGCACAGGGTTCGGCGAGAAGGCACCGGCGGAAGGCGGCCGTGGCGGCGGCGCTGGGCGGCTGCGCCCTGGTGGCCGCGTCCACGGCACCGGCCGCGGCACACGGCGGCGGCCACGGCCCCGGCCATGACCGGGGTACGAGCTACGTGGCGCTCGGCGACTCCTACACCTCGGGCCCCGCCATCCCGACCCAGGTCGACGCGGACTGTGCCCGCTCCGACCACAACTACCCCTCGCTGGTGGCGGCGGACCGCGAGGTGACCGCGTTCAGGGACGTGAGCTGTTCCGGCGCGACGACCGCGCAGATGTGGCAGGCCCAGGGGACGAACGGGCCCCAGCTCGACGCCGTGCGGCGGGACACCGACCTGGTCACGGTGCAGATCGGCGGCAACGACATGGGATTCGGCTCCATCATCGCCACCTGCGCGGCCCTCAGTTCCAAGGACCTCACCGGCGACCCCTGCCGGCAGTACTACGGCGCCTCCGGCACCGACCAGCTGGTGCTCAACATCGTGCGGACCGCGCCCAAGGTCGACAAGGTGCTGCGGGCCGTGCGCGCCCGGGCCCCGCACGCCCGGATCCTGGTCGTCGGCTACCCCGACCTGCTGCCCGACGACGGCAGCGGCTGCTATCCGACGGTGCCCTTCGCCGCCAAGGACTTCCCGTACCTGCGCGACACCGAGAAGCGGCTCAACCTGATGCTGCGCCTGGTCGCCGCCTGGAACGGCGCCCGGTACGTGGACACCTACGGCCCGACCGTCGGCCACGACATGTGCAAGGCTCCCGCCGACCGCTGGATCGAGCCGCTGCGGCCGACGTCACCCGCGGCCCCCGCGCACCCCAACGCGAAGGGCGAGGCGGTCATGGCCCAGGCCGTGCTGGACCGGCTGGAGAGGCGCTCCTAGCGGGCTTCCCACGGTGTCGGGACAGGTGGCGGGTCGCCCCGGCCCGACACCGGTGGGGCCGTCCGGCCCCACGGGAGGGACCTCGCGGCGGTTCGCGATAGGTTGACCTGCATGAGCGACAACGTTTATTTCGACATCTCGATCAACAACGAGCCGGCCGGCCGGATCGTGTTCCACCTGTTCGACGACGTGGTGCCCGAGACGGCCCGCAACTTCCGCGAGCTCGCCACCGGCCAGCACGGCTTCGGCTACGCCGGTTCGGGCTTCCACCGGATCATCCCCCAGTTCATGCTCCAGGGCGGTGACTTCACCCGGGGCGACGGCACCGGCGGCAAGAGCATCTACGGCGAGAAGTTCAAGGACGAGAACTTCCAGCTCAAGCACGACCGTCCGTTCCTGCTGAGCATGGCCAACGCGGGCCCGAACACCAACGGCTCGCAGTTCTTCGTCACCACCGTCGTGACCGACTGGCTCGACGGCAAGCACGTGGTCTTCGGCGAGGTCGTCGAGGGCCAGGACCTGGTCACGAAGATCGAGGGCTACGGCACCCGCAGCGGAGCCCCCAAGGCCAAGGTCGAGATCACCGCGAGCGGCACCGTCTGACGACAGGCCCGTACGGGACGGTGACCGGGCGGCCGCCCGGTCACCGTTCGTCCCTCGCGCGCCGCAACCGCTCCACCTCCGGTGGTGCCCGCCCGGCCGGGGTGTCGTGCGCGGTGAGGTGTTCCAGCGCCTGGGCCAGCTCCTCGCAGGCCTCCGCGACGGAGAGCCTGGTGTTGCGCTGCTCGGTGATCACGACCGACAGCAGCAGCGCGGTCAGGGCCATGGATCCGTTGAACAGCTGGAGCTTCACCATCACCTCGACGGGGGACAGACCGGCGAACGCGCCCACGCCGTCCGTGGCGGCGATCGTGGCCAGGACCGAGGTGAACAGGGCGCACAGCATGCCGCCTGCCAGCCGGAACCGCAGAGCGCCCCAGATCAGTACCGGGTAGGCGAGGAAGAGCGAGTTCAGCGGGCCGTGCGTGGCCACCGGGACCAGGACGACGGTGGCGAGCGCGAGACCGAGGGCTTCCTTCCAGCGGCCGAGGTGCGGCGGCCGACGGGCTTCGAGGAGCAGCAGCAGGACCGGGGTGACGAGCAGGACGCCCATCGCGTCCCCGACCCACCAGGCCAGCCAGCTCGGCCAGAAGCTGCTCGCGGCGACCTTGCCGGCGAGGAGCAGGGAGACCATGCCGACGACGGAGCTGACCAGCATGGCGACGAGCGCCCCGAGGAACACCAGGGCGGCGCCGTCCCGCAGTCGGCCCAGGTCGGTGCGGAAACCGGCCCGGCGCAGCAGCAGGTAGGCACAGACCGGGCCGCCCGTGTTGCCGACGAGGATGCCGACGATGTCGGGCCCCGGCGGGCCGAGCGACAGGACGAGCAGGAAGGCGCCGAGCGTGATGCCCGGCCAGCAGCCCAGGCCGAGGACCAGCAGGCAGGCCAGGGCCACGCCCGTCGACGGAAAGATGGGGGTGAAGACGGCGCCCTCGACGGTGAGCCGGCGCAGCAGACCGAGCCGGGCTGCCCCGTAGTAGCAGGCGGCCACGGCCGGCGTCCGCAGGACGAGGACGGCCGGTCGGCGAAGTTCGCGGAATGCCACCACAGCAGCCATCACACACCGCGGCGGCCGGGTCGGCGAGGCGAGGGCCGTCCGCGGCCCACCCGCCGGGCCGTCGCCCCGGTTCTACGGCGTGTAGTCGAGGCCGTCGTGGCCCACGACCAGGACGGCCGCGTCGTCCTCGTGGCCCACCTGTTCCGCGCCCTTGATCACGGCGGCGGCCAGGGACTGCGCCTCCAGACGGGCGACGGCGGCGACGCCGGCCAGGCGCACCACCTGGTCCAGGCCCTCCTCGATGTTCATCGACGGCCCCTCCACCACACCGTCCGTGAGCAGCACGAACATGCCGCCGGTGGTGAGCCGGAACCGGGAGACGGGGTACTCGACGCCCGGGTCGATCCCCAGGGGTGGTCCGCCCTCGTCCTCACCGATCCCGGACTTGCCGTCGGCGGTGGCCCAGACGAAGGGGATGTGCCCGGCCCGGGCGCTCTCCAGCAGCCCGGTCGCCGGGTCGAGCCGCATGAAGATGCAGGTGGCGAAGAGGTCACTGCCCAGGGACACCAGAAGGTCGTTGGTGCGGGCGAGCAGCTCGCCCGGCTCGCCGGCCACCGAGGCGAGCGCCCGCAGGGCTGCCCTGACCTGGCCCATGAAGGCGGCGGCCTCGATGTTGTGGCCCTGGACGTCGCCTATGGACAGCCCGATACGGCCGTCGGGCAGGGTGAAGGCGTCGTACCAGTCGCCGCCCACGTTGAGCCCGTAGCAGGCGGGCGCGTAGCGGACGGCCACATGGACCCGGGGGGTGTCGGGCAGTTCCCGGGGCAGCATGCCGCGTTGCAGGGCCACGGCCAGCTCGACCTGGGAGCGCTGGTACTCGGCCCGCTCGCGCGCCTGGGCGGTGAGCGACCTGAGTCTGACCAGGAGCTCGTCGTCGTCCGTCGAGCGGTTGCGGGGCATGGATCACTCCGGCCGAGGCGGCACCCTTACGGGACATACCACCAGATTTTTTCCCTTAGAGGATCATAGTGCGTCCTTGTGCAGGCCGTCGGGCCTGCGGGACGCCCGCAGGGTGCCGACCGTCCGGAGCAGCCGGTCCGCGGGGTCACGCAGCCGGGGATGGGCGAGGACGGTGTTGCGCAGGCCGCGGACCGGGCGGCGCCACAGCCGGTGCGCCGCAGCCACCGGGTGACCTCGGGTGGCGAACCCCTCGCCCACTCGCAGCTCGCGGGTCTTCAGCCAGTCCTTGTACTCCTTGTCGCCCCGGCCCAGGTCGACGAGGGTGACACCGCCGCGCGCCGCGGCCTCGGCCGTACGCAGATGCATCATCAGCCCGGGCGAGTAGTAGCGCAGTTCCGGGTCGTAGGCGGTGAACCAGGCGGCGAGCACGGTGGCCGACCGGGGACCGAAGTGCGCGGCCACCGGCCGGTCCCCGGCGTAGAGCACGGACAGCACCCCGGTGAAGTGTTCCTCGCGGACGTGGAAGAGGTGATCCACCAGGTCGACGATCCAGGGGCGGGCGAAGCGGTCCATACGTCCGGTCCGCCGGTACTGGGCGGACTTCCAGCGCATCAGTGTGCGCAGGGCCGCCGGGTCGCGCTCGTCGAACTCGAAGCGCAGCTCGCCGAGGTCACGGCCGATCCGGCGTTCCTTCTTCAACGTGGTCTTGGCCAGTCCCGGGTAGGTGGCGCGCAGCCACTCGGGGTAACCGCCGTCGCCGGGTTTGACGTCGATCACCGGGGAGGCGAAGGTCCCGGTGACATGCGAGGCGAAAGGTCTCTGCTCGCTGACCAGGTGGTCGAACTCGAAGATGGCCAGCCGGCAGGCGCTCAGCAGCGCCTGGGCGTCCCAGGTGACTCCGGGCCGGTGCACCAGCGCCTGGCAGTCGGAGAGCCCGAGGCCGACGGCGCGGCCGACACCGAGGGCGTTGCGCTCGTAGGGGAGGAACCCGACGGGTTCCCCGTCCTCGTGCAGGACCGCCACCCGCACGCCGGAGCGGTGCCTGCCGACACCGATCGCGAACTCCGGCGCCAGAAAGGGATTGGCGTACTCCGGTGACTCGTCCATCGCACGGTGCCAGGCCCGGCACAGCGACTGGGTCAGCTCGCCGGGTCTGTGGATCGTGATGTCTGTGGATCGCATGGCCGACCGCTCCCCCCATAACGCGTGTCGTCGCTCAAACGTCGCGAAACAGTACGCGCCCTGTCAAGGGTGCCACCGCCAGGGCGAGATGGGGGGCGAACAGCTCATTTCGGTGGGCTACTACCGGCCAGAGCAAAGAAGTTGCATGGTCTAGTCCAAAGTGAGCTTTGGTCCAGTCCAATTTGTTGACGTGATCGCGTCACCTCTGGAAGCTGGGGCGACTCCCCCGCCCCTGGAGGCACCGATGAGAACCCTTCGCGCATGTCTGGGCGCGGCGGCGGCCGTCGCACTCGCCGCCGCCGGCACCACCGCGCTCGTCACGACCGACGCCTCGGGCGCGACCACCGCGCTGAGCAACCGGTGGTACGCCGCCGCCCCCTATCTGATGCCGCTGGACAACGACCCGCCGGACCCGGCCGCCATCATGGACGCCACCGGCCTCAAGGCCTTCCAGCTGGCGTTCGTCCTGGCCCCGAACGGCGGCGGCTGTTCGCCCACCTGGGGCGGCACCGCGGCGGTCTCCTCCGACACCGCCGTCCGGTCGGTCATCGACACCGTCCGCGCCAAGGGCGGTGACGTCTCGGTCTCGATCGGCGGCTACGGCGGCACCAAACTGGGCCAGACCTGCGCGGACGCGTCCGCCACGGCCGCGGCCTACCAGCAGGTCATCACCAAGTACGGGCTGCACGCGATCGACTTCGACCTGGAGGAGCCGGAGTACGAGAACACGGCAGCGATCAGGAACGAGATCGGCGCCGCGAAGATCCTCCAGCAGAACAACCCGGGCCTGTACGTCTCGGTCACCACACCCGGCACCGCGGACGGCACCGGCTGGTTCGGCAAGCAGATGCTGCTGGAGGCGAAGTCCCAGGGGTTCACCCCGAACAACTTCTCCATCATGCCGTTCGACGGCGGGTTCAGCGGGGCGGCGAGCCAGACCGCCGCGCTCACGAACTTCAACTCGATCCTCCAGTCCACCTTCGGCTGGGACCAGGCGACCGCCTACGCCCACGAGGGCTTCTCCGGGATGAACGGCCGCAGCGACAGCGGCGAGTACTTCAGCCAGGCCGACTTCCAGACCGTGCTCGACTACGCCACGAGCCACCACATGGACCGCTTCACCTTCTGGTCCCTCAACCGCGACCGCCAGTGCACCCCGGCCGACAACGGCGGCCGCACCTCCGGCACCTGCTCCAGCGTCGCGCAGAACTCCTGGGACTTCGCCACGTACTCCGTGCGGTTCGCCGGGGTCACGCCGCCGACCACCACCCCCACCCCGACGCCGCCTCCCACCTCCTGCAAGACCGCCTGGAGTGCGACGGCGGTCTACGTGAAGGACGACGAGGCCTCGTACGGCGGCCACAACTGGAAGGCCAAGTGGTGGACCCAGAACGAGGTGCCCGGCGCCTCCGAGTGGGGCCCCTGGCTGGACGAGGGCGCCTGCTGAACCCCTTGACGGGATTGGTCCGGACCTTTAGCTTCTCGTCCACCCGGCGGAAGGAGCCCCCCACATGTCCCGTTCCCGGCTGCTCGCGGCGCCCGTCGCCGCGGGCCTGGCCCTCGCCCTGACCGTCCTGTCCGGCGGCAGCGCGGACGCGGCGAACCCGCACGTCGCCCCCGGCGGCAACTTCGACCTGTCGACCTGGCAGCTCCAGGAACCGGTGGGCTCCCCCGGCTCGCCGACCACCATCCCCTCGTCCCGGCTCCAGGGGGCGAACGGCTACCAGGACGCCTACTTCTACACCGACACCCGCGACGGCGCGATGACCTTCTGGGCGCCCGAGAAGGGAGTCACCACCCCGAACTCCGGCTACGCCCGCTCCGAACTGCGGGAGACGAACCGGGACGGCTCCGCCGCGAACTGGTCACTGAGCGGCAGCCACCGGATGAGCGCGACCCTGCGGGTGGTCTCGGTGACCAAGAACGTCTGCGTGGGCCAGATCCACCTCGGCACCGGCGGCTCCTCCACCAAGCCGCTCCTCGAGCTGTACTACCACTCCGACGGCGACATCGTGCTCGGCACCGAGAACTCCCCCGACGGCGGCCAGACCCCGCATGCCGTCGGTCACGTGTCCCTCGGCAAGACCTGGACCTACACCATCGCGGTCTCCGGTGGGAACACCATCGACCTGACCGTCAACGGCACCACCACCCACTACGCCATCCCGTCCTCCTTCACCCCGTACAAGCAGTACTTCAAGGCGGGCTCGTACAACCAGTCGTCCTCGGACAGCACCACCAACGGGGCCCGGGTCGCGTTCTACGGCCTGACCGTCACCCACGGCTGATTCCCGGCAGCCGTACGCCGCAAGTGGTACATCCGCAGTGACGGTCGTAGCGTCGAAGGGAGGCAACTACGGCGGTACCGGTGGGAGCGACCATGCGCAGACCAGTGCTGGGAACGGTGATCGGACTCGGGGCGGCCCTGCTGCTCACGGCGGGCATGACGACGGCCTCCGCGACGCCGCCGACGTCGGCCGCGCCGCGGGCGGCCCGGCATCCCGTGCTCGTCGACTGCTTCTGGCACCAGCGGTACCGGCCCACCGACTTCATCCTGGCCTGCGGCGACGGCAACAGCCGGCTCGCCGGCATGCACTGGGTCCGGTGGAACGACACCAGCGCGGTCGCCCAGGGCGTGAACTGGGTGAACGACTGCAAGCCGTACTGCGCGGCCGGCACCTTCCACCGCTATCCGGTGACGGTTCGGCTCGACCGCCCGACGGCCTGGAAGAAGCACCCGGACGTCCAGCAGTTCACGCGGCTGAGCCTGACCTACGCCGGTGCGAAACCGGAAGGATTCACGCAGGTCATGACCATCCCGCTGTGGAACTGAGCGGAGCCGTCACCCGGCTGCGCGGCATGCGGGGCCAGGCCGTGCGCCGGGCGGGCGACGTCCCGGCCGGGGCTGACCCCGAACGGGGCCGGGGAGCCGTCATTTTGGTGTGACCGGTACGCCGGAGCCCTGCGCTCCCGTCGAAAGAGGTCACATGCCCCGATTCCCCCGCACGGCCGTGGTCGCCCCGGCCGCGCTCGTGATCGGCCTGCTCGCGACGGCTCCGGCCGCGGGCGACGAGCCGCTCGTCTCGAACGCCCGTGTCATCGCGCACTTCGATCTGGCCGCCGGCCAGACCCCCGAGAACGTCGTCGCCGAGCGCGGCGGCTCGGTCGACGTGTCCTTCGCGTTCGCCCGGCAGGTCGCCAGGGTCACCCGGGAGCGCCGGGTACGCGTCCTCGCCACCCTGCCGGCCGAGCGCAGCCCCCGCACGCCCCTGCTGAACAGCGCCGTCACCCTCGGCCTGGCCCGCGCCCACGACGGCACGCTGTACGTCAACTACGCCACCGGCACCGACAGGACCGGCATCTGGCGCGTGCCGGCAGGCGGCGGCACCCCCGAGCAGATCGCCGAACTGCCGTCGGACGGCCTGCCCAACGGTCTGGCCCTGGACGAGCGGCACGGTGTGCTCTACGCCGCCGACTCGGTGCTCGGCACCGTGTGGCGCGTCCCGCAGGCGGGCGGCACCCCCACGGCCTGGGCCACGGGCAGCGCCCTGGCCCACCTGCCGGGCCCGGCCGGCGGCTTCGGGGCCAACGGCGTCCAGGTCCACATGGACGCGGTCTGGGTGACCAACAGCGACCTGGGGACCCTGCTGCGCATCCCGGTGGGCGAGGACGGGACGGCGGGGCCCGTCGAGACGAAGGCGACGGGCCTCGCAGGCGTCGACGACTTCGTCTTCCCCGGCCACTCCGACCTCGTGCTCGCCGCGCTGAACCCCTCCAACGAGGTCGTCCTGGTCCACCCGGACGGCACCCGGGCCACCGTCCTCACGGTGCAGGAGGGCCTGTCCAACCCGACCTCGCTGGCGGTACAGGGCCGGGACGTGTACGTGGCGGGCGACGCCTACTCCACCCAGCGCGACCCCAACCTGCTGAAGGCGAGGCTGCGCGCCCACTTCGTGCGCTCGTGACGGGGGGACGCGGCGGGCGGGGAAGACCGGCACCGACCGGTCCTCCCCGCCCGCCGCGTCCGGGATCAGGCGATCTCGACCAGCAGGTCACCGCCCTCCACCTGCTGGATGCGGTTGATGGCGAGCCGGGAGATGCGGCCTGCCTTCGGGGCGGTGATGGTGGCCTCCATCTTCATGGCCTCGATCGTGGCCACCGTGGCGCCCGCCTCGACCTCCGTGCCCTCGGTCACCGCGAGGGTGACGACTCCGGCGAACGGGGCCGCGACGTGCCCCGGGTTGCCGCGGTCGGCCTTCTCGGTGGCCGGAATCTCGGAGGCCGCGGCGCGGTCGCGGATCTGGATGGGCCGCAGCTGGCCGTTGAGGCTCGACATCACCGTGCGCATACCGCGTTCGTCGGCCTCGCCGACGGCCTGCAACTCGATCAGCAGCCGGACGCCGGGCTCCAGGTCGACCGCGTACTCCTTGCCCGGGCGCAGCCCGTAGAAGAAGTCCTTGCTGTCGAGGACGCTGGTGTCGCCGAAGGTCTGGCGATGGGACTCGAACTCGCGGGTGGGGGCCGGGAACAGCAGCCGGTTGAGGGTCGTGCGGGGCTCCTTGGCGAGACCCTCGCGGTCCTCGGTGGACAGCTCGGGGGCCGGCTTGGCCGGGGCACGGCCCTGGAGGGCCTTGGTGCGGAACGGCTCCGGCCAGCCACCGGGCGGGGTGCCCAGCTCGCCGCGCAGGAAGCCGATCACCGAGTCGGGGATGTCGAACCTGTCGGGGGTCGCCTCGAAGTCCTCGGGTCGCACCCCGGCGCCGACCAGGTGCAGGGCGAGGTCGCCGACCACCTTGGAGGACGGGGTGACCTTGACCAGGCGGCCGAGGATGCGGTCGGCGGCCTCGTACATCGCCTCGATGTCCTCGAAGCGGTCGCCGAGCCCGAGGGCCACGGCCTGGGTGCGCAGGTTGGAGAGCTGGCCGCCGGGGATCTCGTGGTGGTAGACGCGGCCGGTCGGTGCGGCGAGGCCCGCCTCGAAGGGCGCGTAGACCTTGCGGACGCTCTCCCAGTACGGCTCCAGGTCCTCGACGGCCCGCAGGTCGAGCCCGGTGGGACGCTCCGAGTGGTCGGTGGCGGCCACGATCGCCGACAGGGAGGGCTGGGAGGTCGTGCCGGCCATGGAGGCCACCGCGCCGTCCACCGCGTCCGCGCCCGCCTGGATCGCGGCGAGGTAGGTGGCCAGCTGGCCGCCCGCGGTGTCGTGGGTGTGCAGGTGGACCGGGAGGTCGAACTCGCGGCGCAGCGCCGAGACCAGCTTGGCGGCGGCGGGGGCGCGCAGCAGGCCCGCCATGTCCTTGACGGCGAGGACGTGGGCACCCGCGTCCACGATCTGCTCGGCGAGCCGAAGGTAGTAGTCGAGGGTGTAGAGCCGCTCGTCGGGGTCGGACAAGTCGGCGGTGTAGCAGAGGGCGACCTCGGCGATCGCGGTGCCCGTCTCCCGTACGGCCTGGATGGCGGGGCGCATCTGGCCGACGTCGTTGAGGGCGTCGAAGATGCGGAAGATGTCGATGCCGGTGGCGGCGGCCTCCTGCACGAAGGCGTCCGTGACCTCGGTCGGGTACGGGGTGTAGCCGACGGTGTTGCGGCCGCGCAACAGCATCTGGAGGCAGATGTTGGGTACCGCCTCGCGCAGCGCCGCGAGCCGCTCCCAGGGGTCCTCGGCGAGGAAGCGCAGCGCCACGTCGTAGGTGGCGCCGCCCCAGCACTCCAGGGAGAGCAGTTCGGGCAGGGTGCGGGCGACGACCGGGGCGACGGCGAGGAGGTCCTTGGTGCGCACCCGGGTGGCGAGCAGGGACTGGTGGGCGTCGCGGAAGGTGGTGTCGGTGATGCCGATGGTGGGCGACTCGCGCAGCCACTGGGCGAAGCCCTCGGGGCCGAGTTCGACGAGGCGCTGGCGGGAGCCGGCCGGGGGCTCGCCGGCCGGCAGCGGGGGCAGCTTGCTGGTCGACTCGACCAGGTGGGGCCGGTCGCCGTGCGGCTTGTTGACGGTGACGTCGGCCAGGTAGGTGAGCAGCTTGGTGCCGCGGTCCGCGGAGGTGCGGGCGGTCAGCAGGTGCGGGCGCTGTTCGATGAAGGACGTGGTGATCCGGCCGGCCTGGAAGTCGGGGTCGTCGAGGACGGCCTGGAGGAACGGGATGTTGGTGGCCACGCCGCGGATGCGGAACTCGGCGACCGCGCGCCGGGCGCGGCCGATGGCGGCTTTGAAGTCCCGGCCCCGGCAGGTGAGCTTGACCAGCATCGAGTCGAAGTGCGCGCTGATCTCGGTGCCGGCGTGGGTGGTGCCGCCGTCGAGCCGGATGCCGGAGCCGCCCGGGGACCGGTACGCGCTGATGCGGCCGGTGTCGGGGCGGAAGCCGTTGGCGGGGTCCTCGGTGGTGATACGGCACTGGAGGGCCGCGCCGTGCAGCTTCACCGTCTCCTGGGAGAGCCCGAGGTCGGCGAGGGTCTCACCGGAGGCGATGCGCATCTGGGCCTGGACCAGGTCGACATCGGTGACCTCCTCGGTGACCGTGTGCTCGACCTGGATGCGCGGGTTCATCTCGATGAAGACGTGGTTGCCGTCGCGGTCGAGGAGGAACTCGACGGTGCCGGCGTTGCGGTAGCCGATCTCGCGGGCGAAGCGGACCGCGTCGGCGCAGATGCGGTCGCGGAGTTCCGGGTCGAGGTCGGGCGCGGGGGCCAGCTCGATGACCTTCTGGTGGCGGCGCTGCAACGAGCAGTCCCGCTCGAAGAGGTGGATGACGTTGCCCTCGCCGTCGGCGAGGATCTGCACCTCGATGTGGCGGGGGTCGACGACGGCCTTCTCCAGGAAGACCGTGGGGTCGCCGAACGCTGAGGCGGCCTCCCGGGAGGCCTGCTCGATGGACTCGCGCAGTGCCGCCGGGTCCTCGACCCGGCGCATGCCGCGCCCGCCGCCGCCCGCGACGGCCTTCACGAACACCGGGAAGCCGATCTCGTCGGCGGCCCTGACCAGTTCCTCGACGTCGTTGGAGGGCGCGGAGGAGCCGAGGACCGGTACGCCGGCGGCGCGGGCGGCGGCCACCGCGCGGGCCTTGTTGCCGGTCAGTTCCAGTGTCTGGGCGCTCGGCCCGACGAACGTGATGCCCGCCTGCTCGCAGGCGCGGGCGAGTTCCGGGTTCTCCGAGAGGAACCCGTAGCCGGGGTAGACGGCGTCGGCCCCGGCGCGCCGGGCGGCGGCCACGATCTCCTCGACGGAGAGGTAGGCGCGCACCGGATGCCCGGGTTCCCCGATCTCGTAGGCCTCGTCGGCCTTCAGCCGGTGCAGCGAGTTGCGGTCCTCGTAGGGGAACACGGCGACCGTGCGCGCACCCAGCTCGTAGCCCGCGCGGAACGCGCGGATGGCGATCTCTCCACGGTTGGCGACCAGCACCTTGCGGAACATCCTGGATCCCTTCAGCCTGCCGGCGACACACACCATGGTGTCAGCCGCGCCCTGCCGTGACCTGCCGTAGCTCGCCGCAACCTTAGGGGTTGCCCGCAGGGGCCGACGTGCGAAAACCATCACATTGACGTCATGGCACGGTCCGGCGGGCCGACCGAGTGACTTGGGGGATTCCGGGGTAGGCGGTGAGGTCGGGGTGTCTCAGGGGAGCCGGAAGGACGGTACGGGGTGGCGCTGGGGGCCGGGGCGGTGGACGGGCGGGCCCGGCCGGCGCACCGGCGGGTCGGAACGGGGCGGTGACGGGGGCGCGACGAGGCGCGCGGCGAGCCGGGCCGGGACGGGCGGGCGGCGGCCGTGCAGCAGGCCGAGGACGATCGCCGAGACCACCGCGATCAGGTGCTCGCGGCCGGCGAGGTTGGGGACGGCGACGGACTCCCACACCATCGAGCCGCCGGTCAGGATGAAGACGACCGGTGCCCTGCGAACCACCGACAGGTAGGTGAACAGACCGACCACCGCGGCGGACGGCCCGGTGTCGAGGATCCGGCCCGCCTCGGGGGGCAGTCCGAAACCCCACCAGCCGGGGCCCAGCGCGACCATCACCCGGGCGGTCATGGTGCCGGCCAGGGTGGTGAGGTACGCGACGGCGAGGGTCCGGCCCCGGCCGAGCGCGAGTTCGGCGAGGGCGAAGGCGAGGAAGAGCTGGGTGATGCCCGCCCAGACCGGCAGGTCGAGCGCCGGGACGTAGAGGGAGACGGGGGTGCGCAGCAGGGAGAGCCACAGGGGCAGGTCGGCGGTGACGCCGCCGAGGTGCCACACCAGTCTTCTGCCGAGGGGGTGCTGGGCGATGCCGTGGAAGAAGATGACGCCGAACGCGGCCACGAAGGCGAGCACGATCCCGGACAGCCCGCGGCGCACGAGCTGCCGTACCGGGTCCACCACGATGGCGTGCCATTCGCCGCGCACCGTGCGCCGCACGCACCGGACCGCTTCCGCGGCCACCTGGCTCCAGTCGCCCCTCATGAAGGCATCGCCCCCCTCGACACCGGCCCGCTGCCGGCCTGCGCACACGAAGAGGTTCTCCGCGTCCCGGCCGTGCCACGCGTCATCGTATAGACGTTTGGATCATTTGCGACGATGCGGGAGCTACTACTGGTCGAATTCCGGCGTAGCGTTTATCACTTGTCCACGACGGAACCCTGCTGGTCGCCCTCGCGTCCCCCTCCGACGACGTGGCCGCCGCCCTGAGTACCGCGCTGCCGACCGGTGAAACCCCGACGAGGGCGGACCGCGACGAGCCCCAGGGCCGCTCACAGTCGAAGCACAGCAAGTCACTTCCCTGTCACCGCCTTTAGGTAATGCGGCCGGAACCGTTCTGTTTCGATCACGGACTCTCGTATAGTGACGCGCAGTTCAGCACCGAGCGTCACAACTCCTTTACCGGATCAACATCCCCACCTGCTCCGAGGACCAGACCGGACTGATGACCGTGCCCACGCCTCCCGGCGACCGACCGTCCCTCCGCACCCTTGCTCCGACCCTCGTACTGACGGCCGTCGTGTCGGCTCTCGCGGTCGTCGCCGCGGTGACCGCCGCCCCGGTTTCGGTGCGCACGCCCGTCGCCCTCGGGGCGAGCGCGGCCGCGCTGTCGCTCTGCGCCGCGGTGACCTGGGCCGTCCACGCGGCGCGGACCGCGCGCGCCGCCCGGCGCCGGCTCGAGACGGTGAGCCAGGACATCGGAAGGCTGCTCCAGCAGCAGGCCCGCACGACCGAGGAGGCGCGCCAGGAGCAGCAGCGCCTCATCGACGAACTCGCCCAGCAGCGAAGCGAGTTCGCGGACTCCTTCGAGCAGGAGCGGGCCCGCCTCGAGGAGGAGACCGGCCAGGAGCTGGACTGGTACCGGCAGGAGCACACCCGGCTCACCGCCGCGCTGGAAAAGGCGTCCCGGGAGCGGGCCGCCGCGATCGCCGCCGCCGGCAACGCGGCGGCCCGGATGCAGGCCCTGGCCACCGCCACCCTCGCCGACCTGCGGAGCATGGAGGAGCGGCACACCGACGAGGACGTGCTGGCGGACCTGCTGCACCTCGACCACCGCACGGCCCAGGCGGGCCGGCTCGCCGACTCCATCGCGGTCCTGACCGGGGCGCGTTCCGGCCGCCGCTGGGCACGTCCGATCGGCATGGAGTCCATCCTGCGCGGGGCCATGGGCCGGATCAGCGGCTACCGCCGGGTGCGGGTGCACTCGGTGAGCGAGGCGGCCGTCGCCGGACACGCCGCCGAGGGGGTCATGCACGCGCTGGCCGAACTCCTCGACAACGCGGCCAACTTCTCGCCGCCGACGGCCGAGGTCCACGTGTACGTGGAGGAGGTGCCGGCCGGGGTCATCGTGTCCGTGGAGGACAGCGGGCTCGTGATGGGCGACGTGCAGCTGCGCCGCGCCGAGCGGGCGGTCTCCGGCGACACGACCGAACTGGGCGGACTCACCGGCACCCGGCTCGGTCTCGCGGTCGTGGGCCGGCTGGCCGGCAAGCACGGTCTGAAGGTGTCGTTCCGCCCCTCGGCGCGCGGGGGCACCGGGGTGCTGATGCTGATTCCGCAGGAGCTGCTGACCACCCCGGTCGGTGACGAGCCGGCGCTCCCGCAGGCGGCGCAGGCCCCCGCCCCCGCCCCCGGCCCGCCGGACCCGGCCCCCGTGCACGAGTCCGCCGCGGACGCCGAGCCCGACGAGGACGAGGCAGGGCCGACCGGCCTGCCCAGGCGGCGCCGCGGCCGGACCCTCGCCGAGGCCGAGCGCAGGTCGGCGCCCCAGCCGGAGGAGCCGCGCCCCGCGCCCACCGCCGAGGACGCCCGGGTCCGCGCCGCCCGCTTCAGCAGCTTCCGCCAGGCCGTCCGCCCACCCACCCCCGCCCCCGCCCCGGACAGCGGCTCCGGCTCCGGCCACCGCTTCGACCCGGCCCCCACCTCCGCGCACGACCCGGTCCCCGCGCCCCACCCGGAGTCCGAACCCGAGCACACCTCCCACCCGCACGCGTATTCGGAAGGCGACCCCACTTCATGACCGGCAGGACCACCGCCGACGACAAGCTCACCTGGCTCATCGAGGGCCTCCTGGAGCGCACCCCCGGCGCGCGGCACGCCCTCGTGCTCTCCCGCGACGGGCTCAAGCTGTGCCGTACGCCGGAGCTCTCCGTCGACCAGGCCGACCAGCTCGCGGCGATCGCGGCCGGCATCCAGTCGCTGTCGCACGGGGCGTCCGTCGAGTTCGGCGACGGCAGCGGCGGCGTGCGATCGGCGATGACCGAGTTCTACGGGGGCGTGCTGTTCATCGTGGAGGCCGGCGAGGGCGCCCACCTGGCCGTGGTGACCAGCGAGGACGCCGAACCGGGGCTGGTCGGGCACAACATGAGCGAACTGGTCGAGCAGCTCGGCGAACATCTCACCGCGCAGCCTCGCACCGCATGAGCCGGCCCGGCAGGGACGACGCGCCCGACCGTCTGTACACCATCACCGGTGGTCGCAGCGGCGTCGGCCCCGACAACCCCTTCGACCTGGTCACCCTGGTCGTGGCCGAGTCGGAGCCGGCCACCGGCATGCAGTCGGAGCACGCGGCGATCCTGCGGCTGGCCGAGTCCCCGGTCTCCGTGGTCGAGATCGCGGCGGAGCTGGGGCTGCCGGTGAGCATCACCAAGATCCTGCTGGGCGACCTGCTGGCGGCCGGCCGGGTCAGCGCCCGCCACCCGTACCGGCTGGCCATCACCGATCCCGACATCCTGGAGCAGGTGCTCGTTGGACTCCGCAACCTCTGACGCGCGCACCCCGTTGGGTGCCTCCGCCGACAACGGTTTCAAGATCGTGGTCGTGGGCGGCTTCGGCGTCGGCAAGACCACTCTGGTCCGCTCGGTCAGCGAGATCCGTCCCCTCAACACCGAGGAGACGATGACCCAGGCCGGCGAGGGGGTCGACGACATCCGCGAGGTCCGCGGCAAGTCCGCCACCACCGTCGCCTTCGACTTCGGCCGGATCACGCTGGACGCCCGCAATGTGCTGTACCTGTTCGGGGCGCCGGGCCAGGAGCGGTTCTGGTTCCTGTGGGACCGGCTGTTCTCCGGCACCCTCGGCGCGGTCGTGCTCGTCGACACCCGGCGGATCGACGACTCCTGGTACGCCATCGACCGCCTGGAGAAGCACGGCACCCCGTTCATCGTGGCCTGCAACGACTTCGGGGGCGCCGGGCACCCGCCCGAGGACGTCCGGCACGCCCTCGACCTGGATCCGCACGTCCCGCTGCTGACCTGCGACGCCCGCTCCCGCGAGTCCGGCAAGCAGGTGCTGATCACGCTCGTCCAGCACGTCAAGAACCGGTACGCCGGCCCGTCCGCACCGGCGGACCTGCCCCGACAGGAGTTCGTGTGACCCCCGAAGCCGTGCCGCTCGGCGGCCCCCGGTTCCAGACCGAACCGGCGCTTCTGTACCGGGAGATGCGGCGCGACCACGGCGCCGTGACCCCCGTCGTGCTGGACGGGGACGTGCCCGCCTGGCTGGTGCTCGGCTACCGCGAGCTGCACCAGGTGACCGGGGACCCGGTGCTGTTCAGCCGGGACTCGGAGCTGTGGAACCAGTGGGACCTGATCCCCGACGACTGGCCGCTGCTGCCGATGATCGGCCGCAAGCAGCCGTCGATCCTCTACACGGTCGGCGAGCGGCACCGCGAGCGCGCCGGGATGATCAGCGACGCGCTGGAGGCCGTCGACCCGTTCGTCCTGCGCGGTCACGCCGAGCGGTTCGCGGACGAGCTGATCGACGGGCTGTGCACCAGCGGCGAGGCCGACCTCATCGGCCAGTACGCGATGCTGCTGCCGGTGCGGGTGCTGGCGCGGCTGTACGGCTTCTCCGACGAGGAGGGCCCCGGCCTGGTCACCGCGCTCAACGACATGATCGACGGCCGTGACCGGGCGATCGCCGGACAGCAGCACCTGGCCTCGTCCATGGCGCGGTTGCTCGGCGACCGCAAGGCGGACCCGGCCGACGACGTGGTGTCGCGGATGCTCCAGGACAAGAGCGGGTTCACCGACGAAGAGATCATGCAGGACCTGATGGTCATGATGGCGGCCGGGCACCAGCCGACCGCCGACTGGATCGGCAACTCGCTGCGTCTGATGCTCACCGACGACCGGTTCGCCGCCTCCCTGTTCGGTGGCCGCAACAGTGTCGCCGAGGCGATGAACGAGGTGCTCTGGGAGGACACCCCCAGCCAGAACATCGCCGGCCGCTGGGCGTCCCGGGACACCCAGCTGGGCGGGCGCCGGATCCGCGCCGGCGACCTGCTGATCCTCGGTCTCCAGGGCGCCAACTCCGATCCGCAGGTGCGCACCGACGCCTCCGCGCTGACCGGTGGCAACAACGCGCACTTCTCCTTCGGGCACGGTGAGCACCGCTGCCCGTTCCCCGCCCAGGAGGTCGCCGAGGTGATCGCCAGGACCGGGATCGAGGTCGTCCTCGACCGGCTCCCGGACATCGACCTCGCGGTCCCCGCCGGCTCCCTCACCCGGCGGCCCTCGCCGTGGCTGCGCGGCCTGACCGCGCTGCCCGTCCGGTTCACCCCCGTACCCGCCCACTGATCCTCCGATCCGCACCGAGAGACAGGCGCAGCACCGCATGGCGCAGTTACCCGACCCTGCCCTGGGAGGCACGTCACGATGACGACCGGTATCGAACAAGCCCGGATCGCCCTCGACCCCTTCGTCACCGATCTGGACGGCGAGAGCGCGCGGCTGCGCGCCGCCGGCCCGCTCGCCGCCGTCGAACTGCCCGGCGGGGTGCCGGTCTGGGCCGTCACCCGCCATGCCGAGGCGAAGGCGCTGCTGACCGACCCCCGCCTGGTCAAGGACATCAACGTGTGGGGTGCCTGGCAGCGCGGGGAGATAGCGCAGGACTGGCCGCTGATCGGCCTCGCCAACCCCGGCCGTTCGATGCTGACCGTGGACGGCGCCGACCACCGCCGGATGCGCACACTGGTCGCGCAGGCGCTCACCCCGCGCCGGGTGGAGCAGATGCGGGAACGGATCCAGAAGCTCACCCAGGACCTCCTGGACGCCCTCCCCGCGGACGCGGAGCGCGTCGACCTCAAGGCGGCCTTCGCCTACCCCCTGCCCATGTACGTCATCGCCGACCTGATGGGCATCGACGATGCCGAACTGCCCCGCCTGAAGGTGCTGTTCGAGAAGTTCTTCTCCACCCAGACCCCGCCCGCCGAGGTCCTCGCGACCCTCACCGAGCTGGCCGGGATCATGGCGGCGACCGTGGCCGCCAAACGGGCCGCACCCGGCGACGACCTGACCAGCGCGCTGATCCTGGCCTCCGAGGACGGAGACCACCTCACGGACGAGGAGATCGTCTCCACCCTCCAGCTGATGGTGGCGGCGGGTCACGAGACCACCATCTCCCTGATCGTGAACGCCGTGGTCAACCTCTCCACCCATCCCGAGCAGCGGGCCGCCGTACTCGCCGGGGAGGTGGACTGGTCGGCGGTGGTCGAGGAGACCCTGCGCTGGTCCACCCCGACCTCGCACGTGCTGATCCGGTTCGCCACCGAGGACGTCCCCGTGGGCGACAAGGTGCTCCCGGCGGGCGACGCGCTGATCGTCTCGTACGCCGCGATCGGCCGGGACGAGGAAGCGCACGGGCCGAGCGCCGGGGAGTTCGACGTCACCCGTGAGTCGAGGAACCGGCACATCTCCTTCGGGCACGGGCCGCACGTCTGCCCGGGGGCGGCACTCTCCCGGCTGGAGGCGGGGGTCGCGCTGCCCGCGCTCTACGACCGCTTCCCCGGCCTGGATCTCGCGGTGCCCGCGTCCGAGCTGCGCAACAAGCCGGTGGTCACCCAGAACGACCTCTTCGAACTGCCGGTCCGGCTCAATCCCTGATGGTGGCGGACGGTCCGGGGCGCGGCACGCCGTGCCCCGGACGCTCCGCGTTTGACTTCGAGTGCGCTTCAGGTCGTAGCGTCCCCAGCACAGCACCAATCAGCAGGAAAGGCTGGGAGTCACATGCGACAGCGCACTCTGCGGGATCTGCCGGTTTCCGCCATCGGCCTCGGCTGCATGGGGATGTCGGCCTTCTACGGCAGCACCGACGAGGACGAGGGCGTCAAGACCATCCACCGAGCGCTGGAACTCGGCGTCACCTTCCTCGACACCGCCCAGCTCTACGGTCCGCTCACCAACGAGACGCTGGTGGGCGAGGCGATCCGGGGGCACCGGGACGAGTACGTGATCGCCACGAAGTTCAACTACCGGATGGACCACGCCGTACCGGGCGACATGAGCAGCATCGGCCGCCAGGACGGTTCGGCCGAGCACGTCCGCAGCTCCGTGCACGGCTCGCTGGAGCGGCTCGGCACCGACTACATCGACCTCTACTACCAGCACCGCGTCGACCCGAACGTGCCGATCGAGGAGACCGTCGGCGCGATGGCCGAGCTGGTCGCCGAGGGCAAGGTGCGGCACATCGGGCTGAGCGAGGCCAGCCCCGAGACGATCCGGCGCGCCCACGCGGTGCACCCGATCACGGCCGTCCAGACCGAGTACTCGCTGTGGACCCGCGACCCGGAGGACGGGGTCATCCCGACCTGCCGGGAGCTGGGCATCGGGTTCGTCCCGTACTCGCCGCTGGGCCGCGGTTTCCTCGCCGGCCGGTTCTCCTCCCCCGACGAGCTCGACGCGAACGACTTCCGGCGCAACGGCCCCCGCTTCACCGGCGACAACCTGGACGCCAACCTGCGGCTCGCCGCGAAGGTGAAGGAGATCGCCGCCGAGAAGGAGGTCACCCCGGCGCAGCTGGCCCTCGCCTGGGTGCTGGCCCAGGGTGACGGCATCGTCCCGATCCCCGGCACCAAGCGCCGCAGCTACCTGGAGCAGAACGCGGGCGCCGTGGACGTCGAGCTGACCAAGGACGACCTGGCCAGGATCGACGCCGAGGTGCCGAAGGCCGCGGGCGAGCGCTACGACGAGTCCGGCATGCGCTCCGTGAACCTCTAGGGCGCGTGCGAAAGTGGCGTCGTAGCCCGAAGGGCGGCCGCGCGGCAGGCGACACTTTCGCAACACGCCCTGGTCCGCCGTTGGCGCCCGGTCGGCTCGCGGTGGCCGGGCGCGTGGCGGTGCCGCACGCTGGTAGTCATGGGGAGCCGATGGAGGGTCGCGGTGCCGCGGCAGTCGTGGCAGTCCTCGCACGCCCTGCTGTTGCTCCCGATCGCGCTCATCGTGGTGATCACGGTGGCTGACCTCCGCACGCCCGAGGACATCCATCTGGGCCCCGCCCTGGTCATCGCCCCCGCGCTCACCCCGTCCTTCGCGGGCCCCCGGTCGACGGCGCTGGTCGGAGCGCTCGCGGTGGCCGCCCAGATCGTGATCGCCGTCCTCCACGGCGGGCTGGGCACCGCCAACCACATCGTGCAGATCGTCACCCTGACGTTGCTCTCGGCGATCGTGGTGGTCTACAGCGCGGTCCGGGAGCGCCGGCGCGCCCAGCTGGCCCAGGTACGGACGGTCGCCGAGGCCGCGCAGCACGTGCTGATGTGGCCGCTGCCCGAGTACATCGGACCGCTGCGGATCGCCTCGCTGTACCTGGCCGCCGAGGACGAGGCGCAGATCGGCGGTGATCTGTACGCGGCCGCCCGCTGCGACGGCGCGGTCCGGGTGCTGATCGGGGACGTCCGGGGCAAGGGGCTGTCCGCGATCGGCGAGGCGGCGCTGCTGCTGGGCGCCTTCCGGGAGTCCTCCCACCGCCATGTCACCCTGCCGGAGCTGGCGACGTCCCTGGAGCAGAGCGTGCAGCGCTACACCGCGGAGCTGGACACCCCGGAGGAGACGGGCGAGCGGTTCGTCACCGCGCTGCTGGTCGAGATCCCCGACGAGGACCCGCTCACCCGGATGACCAGCGCCGGCCATCCGCCGCCCCTGCTGCTCAGCCCGGGGCACGTCGTCACCGTGCCGAGCCTGCATCCGTCGCCGCCCCTGGGTGTGCCGGGTACGGACGGCGCCGAGCACACCCTGGACGTCTTCTCCTTCGAGCCGGGCGACACCCTGCTGCTGTACACCGACGGCGTGGTCGAGGCACGGGACGGGCAGGGCCGCTTCTACCCGCTCGCGGAGCGGGTCGCGCAGTGGACGGACGCCGCTCCCGAGTCGTTGATGCACCACATCCGCCGCGATCTGCTGGCCCACGCGGGAGGCCGGCTCGGTGACGACGCGGCCCTGATCGCCCTGCACCGCACGGCGGCCGTGCACCGCCGCCACCATCACGGCGTCCTCGGACACGGCTCGGCCCGGCCCTGACGTCGGTCCGGGCCGGAGGGCGGTGGGAACCGCTCTGCCGGGAGCCGGGTGGCCGTGCCGGGACCGGGAAGGTGAGCCCGGTCCCGGCACGGGGTCCAGGTCACGGCTTGCGGGCGACCGCTCCGTACATCGCGATGTCCTCGTCGCGGATGCCCTCCTCGCCGGTGCCGTCCGGGTGCCACTTGTGCACCTGCACGATGCCCGGCTCGACCAGTTCGAGACCCTCGAAGAACTCGTGGGCCTCGTCGATGGTGCGCAGCCGCATCGGCATGTTGCGGGCCGCGTACTCGCGGGCGACCCGGCCCACCTCCTCGGGCGCGAACTCGGCGGTGCCGATGGACATCGCCAGGTAGCTGCCGGAGGGCAGCGGTTCGAGCAGCCGTCGTACGACACCGACCGCGTCGTCCGCGTCGAGCATGAAGTGCACGATGGCGATCACCGTCAGCGCCACCGGCTTGTCGAGGTCGAGCGTCTCGCGCAGTTCGGGGGTGTCGAAGAGGCCCGTCAGGTCGCGGAAGTCGGCCTCGATGTACGCCGTCCTGCCCTCGGGCGTGCTGGAGAGCAGGCCCTGGGACAGGGTGAGGACGATCGGGTCGTTGTCCACGTAGACGACCCGGGAGTCCGGGGAGACCGCCTGGGCTATCTCGTGGAGGTTCGGGGAGGTGGGGATGCCGGTCCCGACGTCCAGGAACTGGCGCATCCCCGCCTCCTCGGCGAGCCAGCGCACGGCACGGTTCATCCAGTCGCGGTTGGCGCGCATGTGGATCGGGAGCGCCGGCCACTCGTGGGCCATGGCGTCACCCGCCTCCTGGTCGGCGGGGTAGAAGTCCTTGCCGCCCAGGATGTAGTCGTAGATCCGCGCGGAGTGCGCGTTCTCGGTGTCGATGCGGTCGGCCGGCCATCCGTTTTCGGGCAACGCCGTGTCTCCCATTCCGGTGAGGGGGATGCGGGGGTGTGTGAACGATCAGCTATAGCAAGGAAGTTCCCAGGGCAAGGCTCACATCAGGAAGTCGGCGTCACCCGCCTTCACGCCGGTGAGGAAGGTCGTCATCTCGCGGGGCGTGAAGACCAGGGCGGGGCCGTCGGGGTCGGTCGACTGGCGTACCGCGACCCGGCCGTCGGCGAGCTTCTTCACTTCCACGCAGGCGCCGCCGGCGTCGTCGCTCCACGGCTTGGACCAGCCGCGCGCGCCGAGTTGCCGGGACGGGATGCCGTTGTGTACGGGGTGGTGCACGTCAGAGCTCCTTGCGAATCGCACCGAGGAGGACCTCGGTCTTCCTGGCGGGCGCCGCCTGGGCGCCCAACCGGTCCAGGGCCTCGCGGTAGACCACGACGTCGGCGCTCTTGTCCAGGTAGACGGCGCCCACCAGGCCGTTGAGATAGACGATGTCGGGCAGTTCGGGTGCCTTGAACCGGAAGAGGTGGTAAGCGCCCGCGCGCATGGCGGGGTGCGGGCCGTTGGCGAACGGCATGATCTGCAAGGTGACGTTGGGCAGCCGGTTGATCTCGATCAGGTGGTCGATCTGGGCGCGCATGACCCCGGCACCGCCCACCGGCCAGCGCAGTACCGTCTCGTCCATCACGACCCACAGCCGGGGCGGCGCCTGCCGGGTGATCAGTTCCTGGCGGCGCATCCGCAGCGCCACCATGCGCTCGGTGGCCTCGGACGGGGCGTGCGGGTTGCCGGCGCCGAGCAGGGCGGCGGCGTACTCGCGGGTCTGCAACAGGCCGTGCACGAACTGGTTCTCGTAGGCACGGATCTGCAACGCGGCCTGTTCCAGGCTCAGGTACGCGGCGAACCAGTCCGGCATCACGTCGCGGTAGGTGTGCCACCAGCCGCGCTTGTTGGCCTCGCGGACGGACTGGAGGAAGGTGTCGACCTCCTGGCGGTCCGTCACACCGTACGTCTGGAGCAGTTTCTCGGCGTCCGCGAGCCGGAGCCGGGCCACCTTGGCGGCTTCCATGCGGCGGATCGTGGAGTGGCTGACGCCGATCGCGGCGGCGGCCTGCTCGTAACTGAGCCCGGCCCGCGTGCGCATCTCCTCCAGTTGCCGGCCCAGGATCATGCGCAGGACGGAAGGGGCACCGCCCCAGTCGGTCTCCGAGGTCACGCCCTACCCCCTCACACCAGGTTTCAGGGTCACCGTCTCACGGGCTCGTGATCGGCTCGCGGACTCATTCGATCACTTCTTGTCGGGAGCAGCATGCACTTCACTTCTTGCAATTTTCAACTTGCTGGTTGCGAGACGATGTTGGCTGATGCCAGAGTGGGCTTACTGCTCCGGCCGACCAAGGAGCGGGCGAAGCAGAGCAGTTGGGGGAGACTGAGCTGTGACTCGGTGCCGTCCGGGCACGGGTCGTCGTCTGCCCCCGAGCGGCCCGGGGCGGACGAGACCGCTCAGCCCCACGCTGCGAAGCCGGACGAAAGGCGCACGGCGATGGCCCCGCCCTCTCTCCCCCAGCCGCTCGACCGACTCCCCGACGACCGGATACCCGGTCCGCCCCGGCCGGCCCTGATGGCCGCCGCCGAGGGCCCGCACCGCCCGTCCGACGTGACGGGCGTCCCCGGACCACCCGGAGGCGAACGCCTCGGTCGACTCCCTGGGCCGCAAGGCCTCGACCGGTTCGCCTCCGGGGACCGACCCACCCAGCGCAGCCGCGTCTTCGATCTGGCGCCGACGCCCCGCGCGGTGGGCAACGCCCGCCGGAGCGTGGGCGAACTGCTCGGCACCTGGGGGGTGCCCGACGAGGCCCGCGACAACGCGGTGCTGGTGACCTCCGAGCTGGTCACCAACGCGATCGTGCACTCCGCGGGCCGCCGGATCGTGTGCCGGGTGCAGGCCAGCGACGACCGGGTCCGCATCGAGGTCGAGGACCAGAACGGCGGTTTCACGCTGCCGGCTCCCCGGCAGGCGAGACCCGACGAGCAGAACGGCCGCGGGCTGTTCCTGGTCGACGCGCTCAGCCTCGACTGGGGCGTGCAGGTCGGACCCGAGGGATCCACCGCTCGCGTCGTCTGGGCCGAGCTGTCGACGGCACCGGACGAGTGTTCCACCACCCCCCACATCTCAGGAGACCCGTCGACCCATGGACCGTCCCCCCATCCCTGACCCCGCCGCCGACCCGTCCTGGACCCGCACCCGCCCGAAACCCGGCCCGGACCAACCCCACACCGTCCCGGCTCCCTGACCCCCACCACCCGCCACTCGGTGGTACGGGCGGGCAACGCCGGCGCGGCGGGGCGCTCAGGTGTCCGTCGACAGGCCGGCCGCGATCGTGGCCCCCAGTTCCCAGCAGGCCTCGAGGTCGGCCTTGGTGGGCTCGCCCGTCACCGTGACCGGTTCGGCCGCCTTGCGCCAGTCGAGGCCGGTCGTGATGGTGTCCAGGGCGCGCAGGGCGCCGGTGACGTCGTTGCCGCCGTGCACGTACGCACCGAAGGGGCGGCCCCGGGTCCCGTCCAGACACGGGTAGTAGATCTGGTCGAAGAAGTGCTTGAGGGCCCCGGAGAGATAGCCGAGGTTGGCCGGGGTGCCGAGCAGGTACCCGTCGGCCGCGAGCACGTCGGAGGCGGTGGCGGACAGGGCCGCCCGCCGTACCACCCGCACCCCCTCGATCTCCGGGGCGGTCGCCCCGGAGACCACGGCCTCGAACATGGCCTGGCAGTGCGGCGAGGGGGTGTGATGGACGATCAGCAAGGTGGGCACACCGGCAGCCTGCCCCGCGGTGCCCGCCGTCGGCAAGCGGCGGCGGGCGTGGCTCACGGCTTCGCGGGCAGGCTCCGGCAGGTGGAGCCGGCCGGCACACCGGAGAGCCGGGCGGTCAGCCAGGCGATGGCGTCGCCCTGGTCGGCGAGCAGGGGCGCCAGGTGGTTCAGCAGGGCGCGGCCCGCGTCCGGCAGGACGACCGGCACGTAGGTGACGTCCGCCCCTTCCCCGCACCAGTCGACGGCCAGCTGCCGGGCCTGCGCGTGCGGTACGAGGTCGTCGCTGACGCCGGTCGCGAGCCGTACCGGACTCACCGGCGCCGTCCTGCCGATGCGCTGCCCGTCCAGGAAGGCCCGCAGCGCCGGCTCCTCGGCGATGACGTCGGAGATGGAGCTGCCGTCACTCGTCCAGGCGGTGCTGCGCCGGGAGCCGTAGGCGAGGAGCGCGTCCCCGACGCACATCGTCGACAGGTCGGTGAGGGCGGCCCGGCCCGCCGCGCCGAGGTGGGCGTCGACGATCGGCTTCAGCGCCGGGTCGGACTGGACGAACCCGTTCACCGCCCAGCCGAGGGCGCCGGCCAGGTCGCTGCCGTCGATGGCCGCGGTGACGGCGGTGAGGTCGGCGGGCGGCGCCCCGGAGTAGGTGCCGGAGAGGGTGACGTCCGGGGCGTACCCGGGCTGGATCTCGGCGGCAGCGGCGGTGGCGCCGCCGCCCTGGCTGTACCCGAACAGACCCACCCGCGAGGCCGCGGTGACCGAGGCGCCGGGCACGTGCCGGGCGGCCCGCACGGCGTCCAGGACGGCGTGCGCACCGTCCAGCCGGTTGACGTAGGTGTGCAGCCGGTCGGTGGCGCCGAGCCCGACGTAGTCGGTGACGACGACCGCGACCCCCTCGGCGAGCAGCCGGTAGACGGACAGGTCCTCGTAACCGACGGACACCGTCCGGCCGTTGAGGAGCAGCGGGTGCTCCAGGCCCAGGGAGGCGGCGCACTGGTCGCCCTGGCCCATGGTGCCGGGGGCCACGGCGACCAGCGGGCGGGCGCCGGGGCCGAGCCAGGGGAACGCCGGTTCGAGGTAGGCGCCGGTGACCGCGACCGGCCGGCCGGCCGAGTCGGTGGACTTGTACATCAGCCGGGTCGCGGTGCCCGGCAACGGCCCGGGCAGGCTCGGCAGGCTGAGGGCCAGCGGAAGGGGCGCGGTGCGGACGAGGGCGCCGTCGGCCGTGGGCAGGGTGGTGGGCGGGTCGTAGAAGGCCGGGATGGTCACACCCCGGGAGACCTCCGCCTGGGACGCCGTGGCCTGGAGTGTCTGGAGACAGAGGCAGGCGGCGGCGACGGCGGCGGTGGCCAGCAGACGAACGCGGACAGGCATGGGGAGCCTCCTGGACGTGCGGGACGTGGGAGGTGGCGGTGGGGGTGGAGCGGGCGTCCCCGGAGCGGCCGACGGGGCGGGTGCGTTGTACCCGACGGTAACGAGCATGCGGTTACCGCGGGTAGCAGCTGTCAGGTTACGGTTCGGTAATGTGACGTTCGGTCAACGGACCCGTGCGGTATGGCGTTGCCGCGTCCCGGGCCACCGCGCCGGCCCGGGACGCCGGAGAAGGAGGCGACGGCGGGGAATCCAGAAGCGGAAGGGGAGCGGATCGCGCGGCGCACATCACGCTTTCCATGCGAAACTGGTGCGAACGCGGCGGGGAGGTGCCCCTGTCATGAGCGATGCCACGAGCGGTGCGGAGATCGACTACTCGGCGGTCTTCCAGAACCTGCCCGGGATGGTGGCCCTGCTGACCCCCGACCTGGTGTACGCGGACGTCAACGCCGAGTTCCTGCACATGGCCGGCCGCCGGCGCGAGGAGGTGGTGGGGCGGTATCTGTTCGACGTCTTCCCGGACAACCCCGAGGACTCGAGCGCCACCGGCATGCGCAATCTCGAGTGCTCGCTGCGGCGGGTCCTCGCCACCGGCGAGCGCGACACGATGGCCCTCCAACGGTACGACGTGCAGGTCCCGGGCCGCCCCGGGTACTGGGAGGAGCGCTACTGGAGCCCGGTGAACGTGCCCCTGGTCGACCCGGACGGCAAGGTCGTCCTGCTGGTGCACCGGGTCGAGGAGGTCACCGAACTGATCCACGCCCGCCGGGCCACCGCTGACGGGCGGGCACAGGTACTGGAGGCCGAACTGTACCGGCGGGCGGGCGAGTTGCAGGAGATCAACGAGCGGCTGCGGCAGGCGCACAGCAAGCAGCGCGAGGTGGCCGTCGCCCTCCAGGAGGCGATGCTCCCCGCCCCCGGGAAGCTGGGGCGGCACGGAGCGGCCGTGCGCTACCGGCCCGCGACCGGCGGGCTGAACGTGTGCGGCGACTGGTACGACCTGGTCGACCTCGTCGGCGGGGACCGGGTCGGCGTCTCGGTGGGCGACGTGGTCGGGCACGGGCTCGAAGCGGCCTGCGTGATGGGCCAGTTGCGCAGCGCGTTGACCGCGGCGTCCCGGGTGGCCGCGGGCCCCGCCCAGGCACTCGACGTGCTGGGGCGGTACGCGCACGTGGTGGCCGGCGCCGAGTCGGCCACGGCGGTGACGACGTTCGTCGACTTCCACCGGCGCACGGTCACCTACAGCAGCGCCGGTCACCCGCCGCCCGCCCTGCTGCACCCCGACGGCCGGGTGGAGTTCCTCGACCGGGCCACCGATCCCCCGCTCGACGCCCACCCCGATCCGCAGCCCCGTCCACAGGCCGTCACCGCGTTCGACGACGGCGCGACGCTCGTCCTCTACACCGACGGGCTCGTCGAGCGCCGCCGCGAGGACATCGACACCGGACTGCGCCGGCTCGCCCGATCCCTTTGCGCCAACCGCGAGTTGGAGCCTGAGGAACTCGCCGACGCCGTGCTGGGCGAACTGCTCCCGCCGGACGGCGCGACCGACGACACCGCGCTGGTGGTCGTCCGACTGTGACCGCCGCGCGGGCGAAATGCCGCGCCACGTATACCCATACCGAACAGTACGACGAACATCACAAATACGTATCGGACATTACGCACGCCAACCTTCACACGAGTGACACAAGTTGGCTAAGTTGACGTTCAAGCCGCTCGGCTCCCCCCGGCGAATCCCGTCGGGCCGCGCGGCCTCCGCCGAGTCCGGGCCCCTCGGGGCGATCCGGAGCCGGGGACCAACCGACCACTGGGGTGAATCGGCCGAATGCCCGGCAGGGCACCGGCCGTAGGGCATACCTTCCGGATTCCAGGCCCGAACCCCCGGTAGGCGGAGCACGGAAGGAGCACGACCCCCATGGCGTCCGAGAGCCGTGACGAGGTTCGACAGCGGATCAACAACCTCTACGACCAGGCCGAGAACGCCACCGGGAACTTCAACGCCACCCGGGCGATGAACGGCGGTTCACGCTCACGCGGTGTCCCGCTCTTCAAGCGGCAGCGTACCGACGACCCGGGCCTCGACAACATCGCCCGGGAGTGGTTCGAGGGCGCGCGGGCGAAGCTGGGGCCGAGTGTGCCGGCCGCGCTGCCGTCCGACCGGATGCCCGAGCGGCCCGGCCCGCGCCGGCCGGTCAGCGCCATGGCCGCGGACCTGCTCAGCCAGTTGGAGGACTCCGGCCCGTCCCGGCCGGCGCTGCCCGCGGGGCCGTCCGCGCAGAGCGACATCGAGGTCGTCCGTGAGCTGCCCGCGGAGCGCCCGAAGCTGGAGCTGACGGCGGGACCGGCCGCGGCGGTGCCCGCGGGCGGGCCGAACCCGTCGAGCCCGCCCAAGGCCCTGTCCGCGGCCGCGCCGCGCAGGGCCGCGCCGGGCACCTCAAAGACCAAGAGCCAGCTGAAGGTCGCCAAGGCGCGTGAGCTGCTGTCGCAGCGCACCGGGCAGCCGGCGGTCGCGCCCCTCGAAGCCCCCCGGGCCCCGCAGCCCGCTCCCGCCCCGCAGCCCGCCCAGGCGTCGCAGAGCCCGTGGCCGATGCCCGAGACCCGGGCCCCGGCGCAGGAGTGGTCGACGGCCGCCGTCGGCATCCCCGCCCAGCGCACGGACTCCGGCTCCTTCCGGACCGACGCCCTGGCCGGCACGGGCGTACTGCCGGCGATGACCGTGACGGAGACGGGCGCGATCCCGCCCGTACCCGCCATGGACACCGGCGGCTTCCGCGTCATGACCCCGGGAGCCGGCGCGGCCCGGACCATGCCCCCGGCGGACACGGGTTCCTACCGCACCATGACCCCCGGAGCAGCCGACGCCGCCCCGGCCACCGACCCCATGACGGACAGCGGCGCCTTCCGCGTCATGACCCCCGCCGCCAACCCCATGACCGACAGCGGCGGCTTCCGCGTCATGACCCCCGGCACCACCGACGCCACCCCGGCCATGAACCCCATGACCGACAGCGGCGGCTTCCGCGTCATGACCCCCGGCACCACGAACACCGCCCCCGCCACCGACCCCCTGACCGACAGCGGCGCCTTCCGCGTCATGACCCCCGGCACCACCGACGCCACCCCGGCCATGAACCCCATGACCGACAGCGGCGGGTTCCGCGTCATGACTCCCAGCACCACGAACACCGCCCCCGCCACCGACCCCCTGACCGACAGCGGCGGGTTCCGCGTCATGACGCCGGGCGGTACGGGTGCCTTCCCGACTCCTGCCCCCGCCCCGAGGGACCCGGCCCCGGCCGCCGTGCCGTCCCCGGCGGACACCGGTTCCTTCCGGATCATGACGCCGGGCGCGACCGGCACGTTCCCGATGCCGTCCTCGACCTCGACCGATTCGGGCGCCTTCCCGACCGTCGCACCCGCGCCCGCCGCCGCGCCCGCGCCGATCGACACCGGCTCCTTCCAGGTCATGTCGCCGCAGGCGGCCGCCTACGCCGCCACCTACGCCACCGCGCCCGCGGCCGCCCCCGGGATGGGCTACCTCACCGGGGGGTACGACACCGCGGCCCAGGCCCCCACCGCGGTCATGCCGGCCGTGCCCGCCATGCCCGCCGGGCCGCCGGCCGACCCCGGCATGGGTGCCTACCCCACCGCACCCACGGCCGACCTGGCCACTGCCGCGTACGCCGCCGGAATGCAGCCCGCGGCCCCCGGCTACGCCCCCGCGATGCCGATGACCCCGCCCCCCGCACCGGTGCCCACGCCGATGCCGATGCCGATGCCGTCCGCTCCGATGCCCACGGCCATGGCCGCGCCCCCTGTGGCGATGCCGCCGGCGCAGCCGTTCATGACAGCGCCCCCAGCCGCGATGGCCACCGCACCCACCCCCGTCATGACCTCGCCTCCCATGGCGTCGGCCCCCGCCGTCCCGGTGGTCACCGCCCCGGCCCCCGCACCCACCTCCTTCCCCCAGGCCGTCGCCGTGGCCGAGCCCGGCAAGGCCATGAAGGCGCTGGAGTTCGCGCGGGCGCAGATCGGGCGGCCGTGTGTCTGGGGGGCGACCGGACCGGAGTCGTACGACTGCTCCAGCCTCACCCAGGCCGCCTGGCGCGCCGCGGGCGTCACGCTGCCGCGTACCGCGCCGGAGCAGACGCTGGCCGGCACCCCGGTGACGCTGGCCGCCGTCGAACCCGGTGACCTGGTCTTCTTCTTCGACAACGACAGCCACGTCGGGATCTACGCGGGTGGCGGCACGATGATCCACGCGCCGAGCCCGGGAGCGTCCATCCGCGAGGAGTCGATCTACAACGCCGGGGAGTCGGCGATCCACCGGGTGGTCCGCCCCGCGTAGCCGGGACGGACCCGGACGCCTGACGGCGTCGGGCGGCGTCAGACGACCCTCCGCCGCCGCGTGCGCCAGCTTTCGTAGTGGTCCAGGAGGGTCTCCTCGACCGGCCGGTAGACGAGGCCCAGTTCGTGGACGCTGCGGCTGTTGTCGACGCGGAAGCGGATACCGAGGTGCTTGCGTATGTAGTCCTGGGTGAGGCCGAAGAGCGGGCCGAGGATCCGTACCGGCCAGTGCGGGAGCGCGGTGCGCGGCAGCCGCGGGTCCCGGCGGTGGCGGGTGCGGATGATCCGGGACATCTCGTGGAACGACGTCATCGTCTCGTGGGCGACGATGTAACGGCCCTTGGCCGCGGGGTTCTCCGCCGCCGCGATGTGCGCGTCGGCCACGTCACGGACGTCCGCGGTGGTGAAACTGAAGTCCGGGGCGCCGTACCAGAAGTAGCCCTTGAACAGTTCGTCCAGCAGGAACAGGCTGCCGGACTCGGAGGCGGGCGCGAGGGACGGCCCCAGGACCAGGCCCGGGTTGACCGACACCATGCGCCAGCGGTCCTGGGCGGCCTCGGCGTCCCAGGCGGCGCGTTCGGCGACCGTCTTGGCGTAGTGGTAGGGGTTGTTCGCCACCGTGCTGGTGGTGTTGAAGTACTGCTCGGTCAGCACCTGGCCGGGCATCTCGCGGACGTCGGCGTAGTCGCCGAAGATCGCGCCGACGGTGGAGGTGAACACCAGGGTCGTCACCTCGGGGGTACGGCCCACGCTCCCGAGGACGTTGCGGGTGCCGAGCAGCGCCGGGTCCACCACGTCCCGTCGGCCGTCCTTGATCCGCTCCGGCATCAGGAAGGGCGAGGCCACGTGGAAGACGGTCGCGCAGCCGTGGAACGCCTCGTCGAAGGAGCCGTCCCGGAGCAGATCGGCGCGGAACAGGACCAGCCGTCCGGGAAAGGCCTCCTGGAGGTCCCACAGCGGCCGGACCTTCGCCGCGTCGGAGGTGCTGCGAACGGTCGCGTGGACCCGGTAGCCCCGCTCCAGCAGCCGTCGTACCAGATGGCTGCCGACGAACCCGCTGCCGCCGGTCACCGCGACGGTCGTCTCCTCGCGTGCGTCCACGTCCTCACCCCTCGCCCTCGGACCCACCGCGCCTCGGTGCGCCGCAGAGGACAGGGTGGTGCACGACCGGGGCGGCCGCCAAGCACCTGGGGGCACCGGGTCCCGTTCCCGGGCATAAGCCGGACTCGGGATGGGTCATAAGATCGCCTTATGAGGTCATAGACCGGACCCGCGTACTAACTTAGGACTGCCTTAGTTTAGGCTTCCCGTTCGAGATCGATCGTCCTCACTCGATCGACTGCCACCGCTCGAAGGGAACCTGATCATGCCGCGCCCCCTGCGGGTAGCCATCGTCGGAGCCGGCCCGGCCGGGATCTACGCCGCCGACGCCCTGCTCAAGTCCGAGGTGGCCGCCGAGCCCGGCGTGTCCATCGACCTCTTCGAGCGGATGCCCGCCCCCTTCGGCCTGATCCGCTACGGCGTCGCCCCCGACCACCCGCGCATCAAGGGCATCATCACGGCCCTGCACCAGGTGCTCGACAAGCCGCAGATCCGACTCTTCGGCAACGTGGACTACCCGTCCGACATCAGCCTCGACGACCTGCGCTCCTTCTACGACGCCGTGATCTTCTCGACCGGCGCGACCGCCGACCGCGAGCTGCGGATACCCGGCATCGAGCTGGACGGCTCCTACGGCGCCGCCGACTTCGTCTCCTGGTACGACGGCCACCCGGACGTGCCGCGCACCTGGCCGCTGGAGGCCGAGAAGGTCGCGGTGCTCGGCGTCGGCAACGTCGCCCTGGACGTGGCCCGCGTCCTCGCCAAGACCGCCGACGAGCTGCTCCCCACCGAGATCCCGCCGAACGTCTACGACGGCCTGAAGGCCAACAAGGCCCTCGAGGTGCACGTCTTCGGCCGTCGCGGCCCGGCGCAGGCGAAGTTCTCCCCGATGGAGCTGCGGGAGCTGGACCACTCCCCCACCATCGAGGTCGTCGTCGATCCCGAGGACATCGACTACGACGCAGGATCGATCGAGACCCGACGCGGCAACAAGCAGGCCGACATGGTCGCCAAGACCCTGGAGAACTGGGCGATCCGCGACGTCGGCGACCGCCCGCACAAGCTCTTCCTGCACTTCTTCGAGTCCCCGGTGGAGATCCTCGGCGCGGACGGCAAGGTCGTCGGACTGCGCACCGAACGCACCGCCCTGGACGGCACCGGCAACGTGAAGGGCACCGGCGAGTTCAAGGACTGGGACGTCACCGCGGTCTACCGCGCCGTCGGCTACCTCTCCGACAAGCTGCCGAAGCTCCCCTGGGACATCGACTCGGGCACCGTCCCGGACGAGGGCGGGCGCGTCATCGAGGAGAGCGGCAACCACCTCCAGTCGACCTACGTCACCGGCTGGATCCGCCGCGGGCCGGTCGGTCTGATCGGCCACACCAAGGGCGACGCCAACGAGACGGTGGCCAACCTGCTGGCGGACTACGCCGATGGCAGGCTGCACACCCCTCAGGCGCCCGCGCCGGAGGCGGTGGACGCCTTCCTCGCGGAGCGGAACGTCCGCTTCACCACCTGGGAGGGCTGGTACCGGCTGGACGCCGCCGAGAAGGCGCTGGGCGAGCCGCAGGGCCGTGAGCGCGTCAAGCTCGTCGAGCGCGAGGACATGCTCCGCGAGAGCGGCGCCTGACACACCGCGAGAGGGGGCCGAAGGCGATGCGCCGGCCCCCTCTCGCGGGCACCGGGAATGTCCTAGGATCATGCGCACGCATCGCGTGTCGGTCACCGGCCGGGTGAGGCATGGAGGTGCTGTGAGGTGCCTTGCGGAGGCATTCCACCCATGTCAGTCGAGTTGAACCACACCATCGTCCACGCCCGGGACAACCGGGAGTCCGCCGAGTTCCTGGCACACGTCCTCGGACTCGAGGTCGGGACCGAGTGGGGCCCCTTCGTTCCCGTGGCCACCGGGAACGGGGTCACCCTGGACTTCGCCAGCGTTGCGGCGGAGTCGATCGTCATGCAGCACTACGCGTTCCTGGTCTCCGACCAGGAGTTCGACGCGGCCTACGAGCGCATCCGGCGGGCCGGGATCACGTACTACGCGGAACCGCGTCTGCGGCAGCCCGGAGAGATCAACCACCACCACGGGGGCCGGGGCCTCTACTTCATGGACCCGGCCGGACACGGCATGGAGATCATCACACGGCCCTACGGCAGCCACGAGTAGACAGTGACGGCCAGGTGAACGGGGCCCGCCCCGAAGCGGATGGACGGGCGGGCCCCGTTCGCCGCACCATTGTGCGGGGCCCGGCGGCCCACGGGCACGGGTGAACGTGCGTCGTACGACGCACACGGTGCGCACCCCGGCTGCCGGGCGCACACCCCGTGCGCGGGCGGGCCCCGCCCTGTTTGACACGCTCCCCGGCGGTGATACTGGGAGGCGCACTCCCCTCCCGTCAGCAGATTGGCCCATGTCGAACTCCGCCACCGACCACGCCGCCCTTCCGCAGTCCGTCTGGCCCGCCCGTGGCCGCCACACGGGCCCGGACTCCGAGGAGGTGATCCGCCGGATCCTGCGCCTGCGCAAGGAGACCGGCGCCCTCGACGACTTCACCGAACCCCCCGTGCCCGAAGACCCCGACCGGCGGCTCTTCGAAGCCCGCTGGCGGGTCGGCGACGGCACGGTCACGGTCCGCGCCCGGCTCACCCTCATGGCGCACGAGGGCCGGCAGGCCGGGCGGGAGTGGCAGCTCGTCGCCGAGGCCGAGCGGCCCTGGGACGAGACCTGGCCCTCCCCGGCGACGATGTTCTGGCCCGACGGCGACGAGGCCGGCGACGGCGGCGAGGCCGCCTGGGACTACCACCCGGCGGTGGCCGGCCTGCGGCTGCGCACCGTCAACCCGCTGCCCGCCGACGACAAGGACATGCGCCGGGTGCTGCGCGACGCCGCGAAGGACGCCTGGTGCGTCAACCTCGTCGTGCACGAGGCGATGACGCCCGACACGCTCGGCCGCCTCCCCCTGGTACGGCGCCTGCCGCCCGCCCTCGCCCACCGCGTCGTGGAACACCGGGCCGCGCCCGAGCAGTTCCGGGCCGTCAACTGGGCCCTGCGCGACCTCGGAGTGGAGGTCCCGCGCGGCGGAGCCGTGCTGCTGCCGCCGGACCCCGCGCCGTCCGGTTACGACCCGCACGAGTACGCGGTGCGCAGCGTCTTCCTGGACGGCTCGGAACCCACCGAACTCATCGCCCTGCTGGGCCGGTTCGCCGCACTGCCCAGGCCCGCGCCGCAGGGCACCGAGGAGGCGCTGGCCGACCTGCGCGACAACTGGACCCTGATGACGCTCCAGGAGCAGCTCGACCGGGAGCGGGAGCTCGTCGCGCAGTACGCGGAGGCACTGGAGGCCATGACGAGGTCACGGGACCTGTACCGGGAGTCGGCCGAACGGGCCCACGAGGCGCTGGCCGCCCTCCGCGACACCCCCGTCCCCGTCGCACCGGTGCCCCAACCCGCCTCGCCCCTCCAGCAGTTGACCCGCGCCTTCAAGGGACTGCGCCCTCCGAGGGAGAGCGCGGAGCCGGCCGCGGTGACCGAGGGCGAATCCGGGAGGGCGGAGCAGCAGCCGGACCGGTAAACCGGGCAGACGGACCAGTGAGGGGCCCCGGGGCGGACCGGGGCCGGACGACAGGACAGCCATGGACACCACCACGACCGTGCTCGTGATCTGCGCGATCGTCGCCGCGGCCCTGCTCGCCGGGGCGATCGCCGTACTCGTACGGCTGGTCCGCACCCGGCGCGCGCTGCGCCGGGCCGGACTGCCGACCGGCTCGCGGTGGGTGTTCTGGGGCGCGGTCCTGTATCTGGTGCTGCCGACCGACCTGCTGCCCGACCCGATCTACCTGGACGACATCGGCGTCCTGCTGCTGGCCCTGCGCTCCATGCGCGCGGCCCTGCCCGCCGAGGACCCGGAACCGGGCGGGCAGCGGAGCGGGGCGTCTTCGCCGAAGCCCTGGACGAAACGCTGGAGTTGAAAGCGCGGCACCCGGGCCGGCCGGCTCCCGGGACGGCCCGGTGGTGCCGGGGTTCGACCTGGCCGACTCCCCGGCCGAACTGTGCTCACCGGCCGGTGCCGAGTACGTCGCCGGATGCCTGAGCGACGCCGGACCGACGCCGCGCGGTGCGACGGGTGCCGACGAGCACCAGCACCAGCACGGTCAGGGCGGCGAGCGCGGCCGTCGCCGCTAGCGCGCCCGGGAGCCACGACGGGACCGGTGTGCCGGACAGCCGCCGCAGGCCCAGCCGGGCCCCGAACCGGGAGTCCAGCACCGGTCCGGCGGCGAGCACGGCGGCGCCGACGAACCCGGCCGAGGCCGCGACCAGGCGTGCCGCGGGGATCGTCAGCGCGAACGCGAGGAGCAGGCACAGCGCGGGCACGGCCGACGTGAGCGGTGGCGCCCCGCCCCACTGGCGCGGCGCATGCGCGACCCCGCACAGCACGAACACCAGCGCGGCGGCCCACGCGGTGCGCCCACCCGCCACGGACGGGACGGCGCCCCCCGGCCGGCCGGCCGCCTCGGACGCCGCCGACGCGGCACGTCCGGTCGCCCCGGCCCCCTCGGCCGGCCCGGCGGACGCGCCCGGCGCCGAGGACCCGGCCGGTTCGCAAGCCCCGGTCGTGGCACCGGCCTCGGACACGCCGCCGCGCTCGGACGCCCCGGCCGCCGCACCCGCCCCGGCCGCCGCGTGGCACTCCGCCACGCCCGCGAGCGACGCCGTCGGCCCCGACCACCCGTCCCGCTCGCCCGCCCCGGCCCCCACACCCGCCTCGGACGCCGCGCAGGCCGGCATCCCGGCCGAACCCACCGCCCCCGACGGCCCGCCCCGCGCGGACGCCCCCGTCGGCGCGGCGGGCTCGGTCGACGCGCACCACGAGGTCAGTGAGGTCAGCGAGGACGCGGTGTACGCGGCACCGGTCCCCGCGGCCGAGCCGAGCGGGGCCGGGGTCCGTGCGGCGCGCGCGGTCGCCAGCCGGCCGATGAGCCGGGCCACGTCCTCCACCGGGCGGCCGACTCCGGCCGCCCGGACGGCGGCCCGACCGCAGTGGGGCTCCAGCGGCCCGCGGTGCAGGAGTTCCACCAGCCGGGACACCTCGTCCAGGGGACGGCACTCGGCGGCGGCCCGGATCGCCACCTCGGCGCGGTCGGCCAGCCGGGGCTCACCGGTGAGCAGGGTGACGAGCCGGGTGACCTCGTCGACCGAGCGGTTGCGGCCGACCGCGCGCAGCACGTCACCGGTGAGCTCGCCGTGGGCGGGGTCGCCCTCCAGGAGGGTGACCAGCTGGACGACGTCCTCCAGCGGACGGTCGGTGACCACCGTACGGAGCAGGCCTTCGAGCGGGTCGTCATGGCGGACCGCTGCCTCGGGCGGGTCGGTGCGGACCGCTGCCTCGGGCGGGTCGGTGCGGACCGCTGCCTCGGGCGGGTCGGTGCGGACCTCCGCCGGGGGCGGTGCGGGCGGGATCGCCGGGTCGGCGGGTGGGGTGTCGACGCCGGGGGCGAGTATCCGGGGTATCGCCGGGTCGGGCGGGCTGCAGGGCGAAGAGCGGGTGATCATGCTCGGCTCCAGGGGGGTGTGGCCGTACCTGGCACCCCACGTACGGCACGGCGCGTCATGCAGACCATTACCAGGGGCGCGTCCGGACTCCCGCCACCCGGGTGGGGCATCGGTGTGAGGGCACCGGGGACCGCTCGCCGGTTCCCGGTCCCGGAGGTGCGTGCGAAGGCCCGGGGGGCGCATTCTTGCTGTGTCACCCACCCGGCGGTGCACGGACGAGGTAGGACCGGATGACTGGGACCGGTGAGCACGTGGGCCGGGCGCGTGAGCGGCTGACCGCGCTGCTGGTCGAGGCCTCGACCAGCGCTCTGGACGCGGCGGACGGCCACGTCGCCGGTGTGTACCTGCGCTCCGGTACCCCGGGGCTGCTGCGCCTGGCCACCCTGGTGGGCCTGCCCGGCCCGCTGTTCCGGCCCTGGTGGCGGCTGCACGTGGACCGGCCGTTCCCCGTGGCGGACGCCTACCGGCTCGGGGTGCGGGTGGTGCTGCCGAACGCCACCGAGACGGTCCGCCGCTACCCCCAGTTCGCGGCCGGGCTGCCGTTCCAGTTCGGCTCGCTGTACACGCCGGTGCCCGGCGCGTCGCCGCCCTTCGGGGTGCTCACGGTGCTGCGGCCGGCCGTCCCGGACACGGTGGACGAACCGCCGGACCCGGAGCTGCTGTGCCAGATCGCCCGGCGGCTGGGGGCGGGGCTGCGCGAGCTGGTGGCGGAGGCGGGCGCGGCGGCGGTCGCCTGGGAGGGCGAGCCGGTGTGCGTACGGCCGCCCGCCCGGCGCCCGCAGACGGTCCGGACGGGCCGTTTCACCTGGGATCCGGCCACCTCCGCGGTGCGCGCGGACGACCGGCTGCACGCCCTGCTGGGTGTGGCACCGGAGGACTTCGCGGGCACCGGAGCGGCGCTGGCCGAGGCGGTGGCGCCGGCCGACGCCCCGCGGGTGCTGGCCGCGCTGCGCGAGACCGCGGCCGGGCGGCCGCCACAGGCGCCGCTGCGGCTGCGGGCCGGAGACGGTGCCCCGCGCCTGGTGGAGCTGTGGCCGCCGCCCGGCGCGGGCCCCCCGTCCCTGGTCTCCGGCACCGTCGTCGACCTCGGGCCCGCCGCGCCCGGAGACGGAGCGGCCGATCTGCTGCCGCAGGGCGTGTTCTGCCTGGACCGCGCGGGGCTCGTCCGGTACGCCAACCGGGCCACCGCGCGGCTCGCGGGCCGCACGGTCGCCGAGCTGCTGGGGCGGCCGGTGTGGGAGGCCATGCCGTGGCTGAGCGGGCCGCCGTACGACGACCACTGGCGCGGTGCGCTGCTGGGCCCCGACCCGGTGCACTTCCAGGTCCGTCACGAGGGGGCGGGCGAGAGCGGGTGGCTCGCCCTGTCCCTGCATCCGGGCCCGGACCTGGTCACGTGCACGGTCGTCCCCGCCAACCGGCTCGATCCGCCGGTGCACCTGCCCCGGCCGCCCGAATCGGGCACGGGAAGCGGGCCCGGCCAGGGCGGCGGGCCCTCGATGGCACCGCTGTACCGGCCGATCGCCCTGGCCATCGCGCTGACCGACGCGGTGACCGCCCGTCAGGTGTCGGCGGTGGTGACCCAGGAGCTGCTGCCCGCGTTCGGCGGCCGGCGGCTCGCCATCTACCTGCTCCAGGACCGGCACCTCTACCTGGCCTGGGAGAACGGCTTCCCGCCCGGCTTCCTCGCCCCCTTCGACGGGGTCGGCCTGGACGCCCGGATCCCCGGGGTCGAGACCCTGACCACCGGCAGGCCGCTGTTCTTCGAGTCGATGCGGAAACTGGCGGACTCCTACCCGGGTCTCGCGCTGGACGCCGACCGGGGCGCCCGCGCCTTCCTGCCGCTGATCGCCTCCGGGCGCCCGGTCGGCTCGTGCATCCTCGGCTTCGACGACGAGCGCGGCTTCAGCACCGAGGAACGCACCGTCCTGATGGCGCTCGCGGGTCTGATCGCGCACGCGATGGAGAAGGCCCAGCGCTACGACAGCGAGGCCGCCCTCGCCCGCGGCCTCCAGCAGGCGCTGCTGCCGCGCCGGCTGTCGGCACACCCCTGGGTGGAGACCGCGGGACGGTATCTGCCGGGCACCCAGGGCATGGACGTGGGCGGTGACTGGTACGACGTGGTGGAGGCCGGCGACGGACTGGCCCTGGTCATCGGGGACGTCCAGGGACACGGTGTGCAGGCCGCCGCGACCATGGGACAACTGCGCAGCGCGGTGCGGGCGTTCGCGCTCGGCGACCGGCCGCCCGACGAGGTGATGGGCGGCACCAACCGGCTGCTCATCGATCTCGACCCGGGCCAGTTCGCGAGCTGCTGCTACCTGCGTCTGGACCCCGCCACCGGATTCGCCCGGGTCGCCAGGGCCGGGCACCTGCCGCCCCTGCTGCGTGCCCCGGACGGCCGCACCGACGTGCTGCAGCTCGCCGGGGGCGTCGTCCTCGGTGTGGATCCGCGGGCCCGCTATCCGGTGACCGAGCTGGAGCTGGCGCCCGGCGCGATCCTCGCCCTGTACACGGACGGGCTGGTGGAGCGGCCCGGCGCCGACATCGACGACGGCATAGCGGCGCTGCGGGTTGCTCTGGGGAGTGCCGGTGCGGTGCCCGGGCGGCGGCGCGGGCGGTACCTAGCCGGAGTGGCGGACCGGCTCACCGCCATGGCCCGGCACGCCACCGACCGACCAGACGACGTGGCGCTGCTCCTCGCCACCCGCCGACCCCCGCACCCAGCCACCACCGACCGACCCCCGGCCCCGCACCAAGGCGCCGCCGACCAGCCCCGGGCCCCGTACTGAGCGGCGCGGACCGGGTCCGGCCGGGGGTCGGCACGACATCGGGCCCGGTTGCCTCCCAAGACCCTCTCGCCTCGGGCGCCCGGGCAGTGTAGACATGGGCTCATGGTCCGTCTGCCCGGCCGGTCCGACACTCGGCCGCCCCGTTCCGGGAGTCCGCGTGCGCCGCTCAGCGAGGGGGAGCAGGGAGTGAGGGAGCCGGGGCGGGTCCGGTCGGCGCTCAGCGGGCGCAGTGTGGCCGGACAGGTGTTCGTGCTCCAGGTGGTGATCGTGCTGCTGCTGGTCGCGGCGGCCGTGGTGGCCCAGGTCCTCCAGGTGCGGCACGACAGCACCACGGAGGCCCGCAACCGGTCGCTGGCCGTCGCCCAGACCTTCGCCAACGCCCCGGGCACGGCGGCGGCGCTGCGGCTGCCGCATCCCACGACCGTGCTCCAGCCGAAGGCGGAGGCGGCCCGCAGGGCGACAGGCGTGGACTTCATCGTCGTCATGAACACCGACGGCATCCGGTACACGCATCCCAAGCCGGACCGGATCGGCAAGAAGTTCGTCGGGGACATCGGACCCGCGGTGGCCGGCGGGACCGTCACGCAGGAGGTCCACGGCACCATCGGGGAGCTGGTGCAGGCCGTGGTGCCGGTCAGGGACCCGGCCGGCAAGGTGGTGGGGCTGGTGTCGGCCGGCATCACCACCGCGCACGTCGGCGGCGCCGCCGACCAGCAGCTGATGCTGCTGCTGACCGCGGCCGGTGTCGCCCTCGCCCTGGCGCTGGCGGGGACGGCGCTGGTCGGCCGCCGCCTGCTGCGTCAGACGCACGGCCTCGGCCCGAACGAGATGACCCGCATGTACGAGCACCACGACGCGGTGCTGCACTCGGTGCGGGAGGGGGTGCTGATCGTCGGCGGCGACGGCCGGCTGATGCTCGCCAACGACGAGGCGCAGCGTCTGCTGGACCTGCCCGCGGACGCCGAGCGCCGGCGTGTCGTGGACCTCGGCCTGGACGGCGACACGGCGGAGCTGATCGCCTCGGGACGGGTCGCCACCGACGAGGTGCACCTGGTCAAGGACCGGCTGCTGGCCGTCAACCAGCGCCCGATCGAGGTGCGCGGCCGGCCGCCGGGCAGCGTCACCACGTTGCGCGACTCCACCGAGCTGCGCGCCCTGTCCGGCCGCGCCGAGGTGGCCCGGGAACGCCTGAACATGCTGTACGACGCCGGAGTGGGCATCGGCACCAGCCTGGACGTCCCCCGGACCGCGGAGGAGCTCGCGGAGCTGGCGGTACCGCGGTTCGCGGACTACGCCGTCGTCGACCTGTACGAGGCGGTGCTCAAGGGCGAGGAGCCGAAGCCGGGGGACGCGCTGCGCCGGGTGGCGCTCACCGGCGTCCGCAAGGACGCCCCGCTGTACCCGGTCGGCGAGCGGTTCCGGTTCGTGCCGTCCTCACCGCAGGCCCGCAGTCTGCAGACCGGCGACTCGGTGGTCGAACGGAGGCTGCGGGAGGCGCCCGGCTGGCGGGCCCAGGACGTGGAGCTGACCGGCCGGATCCTGGAGTTCGGCATCCACTCGCTGATCAGCGTGCCGCTGCGGGCCGGGAATCTGGTGCTGGGGCTGGCCATCTTCTGCCGTTCGGAGAAGCCCGCGCCGTTCGACGACGAGGACCTGGCCCTCGCCGAGGAGCTGGTGGCCCGCGCGGCCGTCACGATCGACAACGCCCGCCGCTACACCCGTGAGCACAGCATGGCGGTCACCCTCCAGCGCAGTCTGCTGCCGCGCAGCCTGCCGGAGCAGAGCGCCCTGGACATCGCCTACCGCTACCTGCCGGCGCAGGCGGGTGTGGGCGGCGACTGGTTCGACGTGCTGCCGCTGTCCGGGGCCCGGGTGGCGCTGGTGGTCGGGGACGTCGTGGGGCACGGACTGCACGCGGCGGCGACCATGGGGCGGCTGCGCACCGCCGTGCACAACTTCACCTCCCTCGATCTCCAGCCGGACGAACTCCTCGTACTGCTCGACGAGTTGGTGAGCCGAATCGACCAGGACGAGACACCCTCGGACAGTACGGCCACCATCACCGGGGCGACCTGCCTGTACGCGATCTACGACCCGGTCTCCCGGCGCTGCACGGTGGCCCGGGCCGGTCATCCGCCGCCGGCGCTGCTGCGGCCCGACGGCAGTGTGGAGTTCCCGGACGTGCCTGCCGGTCCCCCACTGGGGGTCGGCGGGCTGCCCTTCGAGACCGCCGAGCTGGAGCTGCCCCCGGGCAGCCGACTGGTGCTGTACACCGACGGGCTGGTCGAGGACCGGCAGCGGGACATCGACGAGGGGCTCGACCTGCTCGCCGGTGCCCTGGAGTCGGCAGCCGACGGCACTCCCGAGGAGACCTGTGCGGCCGTTCTGGAGCGGCTGCCGGCCCGCCCCAGCGACGACGTGGCGCTGCTCGTGGCACGGACCCGGGCGCTCGGCCCGGACCGGATCGCCGAGTGGCAGGTGCCCTCGGATCCGGCGGCCGTCTCCGAGGTGCGGTCCGAGGTGACCCGCCGGCTGTCGGAGTGGGGGCTGGACGAGCTGTCGTTCACCACCGAGCTGATCCTCAGCGAGCTGGTCACCAACGCCATCCGCTACGGCCGGGCCCCCATCGGGGTACGGCTGCTGCGCGACCGGACGCTGATCTGCGAGGTGTCCGACGCCAGCACCACCTCCCCGCACCTGCGGTACGCGGCGAGCACCGACGAGGGCGGCCGGGGGCTGTTCCTGGTGGCGCAGATCGCCGAGCGCTGGGGCACCCGCTACACGCCGGCCGGGAAGGTCATCTGGGCCGAGCAGCCGGTGCCCTGACGTCAGCCCAGGGCGCGATCGAGGTTGAAGGCGGCGCTGATCAGGGCGAGGTGGGTGAACGCCTGCGGGAAATTGCCCTGTTGCTCGCCGGTGCGGCCGATCTCCTCGGCGTACAGGCCGAGATGGTTGGCGTAGGTGAGCATCTTCTCGAAGGCGAGCCGGGCCTCGTCCACGCGTCCGGCGCGCACCATGGCCTCGACGTACCAGAAGGAGCAGATGGAGAAGGTGCCCTCGTCGCCGCGCAGGCCGTCGGGGCTGGCCTGCGGGTCGTAGCGGTAGACGAGGGAGTCGGAGACCAGGTCCTCGGTGAGGGCGTCCAGGGTGGACAGCCACTTGGGGTCGGTCGGGGCGATGAACTTGGCCAGCGGCATCATGAGCAGTGAGGCGTCCAGCACCTCCCCGCCCTCGTGCTGGACGAAGGCGCCGCGCCGGTCGGACCAGCCGCGGTCCATGATCCGCCGGTAGATCGTGTCGCGGGACTGCCGCCAGCGGGGCAGGTCGGCGGGCAGGCCCCGCCGGTTGGCGAGGCGGATCGCCCGCTCGATGGCCACCCAGCACATCAGCCGCGAGTAGAGGAAGTCCTTGCGGCCGCCGCGGGTCTCCCAGATGCCCTCGTCGGGCTGGTCCCAGTGCTCGCAGACCCAGTCGACGAGGCGGGTGACGTCGTCCCACTGGTCGCTGGAGATGGGCTGCGCCCACTTGTCGTAGAGGTAGATCGAGTCGATGAGGGCGCCGTAGATGTCCAGCTGGAGCTGGCCGGCCGCGGCGTTGCCGACCCGGACCGGGGCGGAGCCGCAGTGGCCCTCCAGGTGCGTCAGCTCCCGTTCGCCCAGATCGGCGCGGCCGTCGATGCCGTACATGATCTGCAACGGACCGGAGGCGAAGCCGTCGCCCGGGCTGATGTAGGTGGTGACGAATCCCATGAAGGCCGCGGCCTCGCTGCTGAAGCCGAGCCGCAGCAGCGCGTACACGGCGAAGGCGGCGTCGCGGATCCAGACGTAGCGGTAGTCCCAGTTGCGTTCGCCGCCGAGCTGTTCGGGGAGGCTGGTGGTGGGGGCGGCGACGATGGCGCCGGTGGGGGCGTAGGTGAGCAGTTTCAGGGTGAGGGCCGAGCGGTGCACCATCTCGCGCCAGCGGCCCCGGTAGCGGGACTGGTGCAGCCAGCGCCGCCAGTAGCGGACGGTGGTCTCGAACTGACGCTGGGCCTCGATGCGGGCGCAGCCGCGCGGGGCGATGTGCTCGCCGGCCTGGTCGAGGGCGAAGACGGCGGTCTCGCCCTCGGCGAGCTTGAAGTCGGCGTGGGCGTCGGGGCCGTCGCTCTCCAGGGCCACCGTGGAGGTGAGCGCCAGGGACATCGCCGGCGACTCGAAGAGCGCGGTGTCGCCGCACATCCGCAGGGTGTGCGGCGAGGCGCCGTAGTCGAAGCGGGGGGCCACCCGGACCCGGAAGGGCACGGTGCCGCGTACGCACACCACCCGGCGGATCAGCCGGTGCCGCTCGCACTCCGCGGACTCGGCGGACTCGCCCTTCACCGGCATGAAGTCCTGGACCTCGCCCACCCCCTCGTCGGTGTAGAACCGGGTGATCAGCACGTTGGTGTCGGGGAAGTAGAACTGCTTGGTCCGGGCGGGTACGGCCGCGGCCAGCGCGAAGTAGCCGCCGCGCTCGGCGTCCAGGATCGCGGCGAAGACGCTCGGCGAGTCGAAGGACGGCGTGCAGTACCAGTCGATCGTGCCGTTGCTGCCGACCAGGGCCACGCTGCGCAGGTCGCCGATCAGTCCGTGCTCGGCGATCGGCAGGTAGCGGGGGCTTCCGGGGGCATTCTCGTAGAACGGCTGCTCGGCCATCGTGGCGGCCTCCCCGAAACGGGTGTACGGTCACGTACCAGCTTAAAAGGGATGCGTTCCGTTCCGCACCGGCTGCCCGGCCGGGCCGGACCCCGGATCCGCTCGGGATGCGGGGCTCGGCCATGCGGGCAATCGTGAGAATGTGCACCCGCTCCGTGAAGGAGGGATCATGTCGACCTCAGAACCCGAAGCGTCCTGGTCGTCCGAGGACCGCGCGACCCCGGACTCCGTGCTGCACAGCGCCCCCGGCACCGGGGTGGCACCGGAGGACCTGGTACTGGCGTCGGGCCGGGACGTCACCCCGGCCACCCTCGAATGGGCCCGGAAGAAGCTGGAGCGCGAGGGCCCGAACTGCATCGAGCGCCTGCTGCCCTGAGTACGGCAACGGCCCAGGTCCGCATGGGATTTCATGCGGAGGTTGCCGGTTCACCCTTTCGGAGCCGGGGCGCCTGCTGACAGACTCCGCAAGGTGCCAGACTTCGACATGCTCGTCATCGGATCCGGTCCCGGCGGTCAGAAGGCCGCCATCGCCGCGGCCAAGCTCGGCCGCCGGGTGGCCGTGGTCGACAGCCCAGAGATGGTCGGCGGTGTGTCCATCCACACCGGCACCATCCCCTCCAAGACCCTGCGCGAGGCGGTCCTCTACCTGACCGGGCTCACCCAGCGCGACCTGTACGGCCAGAGCTACCGGCTGAAGGAGGAGATCACCGTCGCCGACCTGACCGCGCGCACCCAGCACGTGGTCAGCCGCGAGGTGGACGTCATCCGCAACCAGCTCTCCCGCAACCACGTCACCCTCTGCTCCGGAACCGGCCGGTTCCAGGACCCGCACACCGTCGCCCTGCGCGAACCCGGCGGGGACGAACGGCTGTTGACGGCAGAGCACATCGTCATCGCCACCGGCACCCGGCCGGCCCGCCCGGACAGCGTCGAGTTCGACGGCCGCACCATCATGGACTCGGACAACGTGCTGTCGCTGGAGCGGGTGCCGCGCTCCATGGTCATCGTGGGCGCCGGCGTGATCGGCATGGAGTACGCCTCGATGTTCGCGGCGCTCGGCAGCAAGGTCACGGTGGTCGAGAAGCGTGCCGCCATGCTCGACATGTGCGACGTCGAGGTCGTCGAGTCGCTGAAGTACCACCTCAGGGACCTGGCCGTGACCTTCCGCTTCGGGGAGACGGTCGCCGCCGTCGAGCGGCACCCGCGGGGCACGCTGACCGTGCTGGAGAGCGGCAAGAAGATACCGGCGGACACGGTGATGTACTCGGCGGGCCGACAGGGCCTGACCGATGAACTCGACCTGGACAAGGCGGGGTTGTCGGCGGACCCGCGGGGCCGGATCAAGGTCGACGAGCACTTCCGCACCGAGGTGCCGCACATCTACGCCGTCGGCGACGTCATCGGATTCCCGGCGCTCGCCGCGACCTCGATGGAACAGGGCCGGGTCGCCGCCTACCACGCCTTCGGGGAGCCGGTCGGGGAGATGGACCACCTCCAGCCGATCGGGATCTACACCATCCCGGAGATCAGCTTCGTGGGCCGCACCGAGGACCAGCTCACCGAGGACTGCGTGCCCTTCGAGGTCGGGGTGGCCCGCTACCGGGAGCTGGCCCGGGGGCAGATCATCGGTGACTCGCACGGCATGCTCAAGCTGCTGGTCTCGCCCGGGGACCGGCGGCTGCTCGGTGTGCACTGCTTCGGAACCGGGGCGACAGAACTGATCCACATCGGTCAGTCGGTGATGGGCTGCGGCGGCACGGTCGACTACCTGGTGGACGCGGTGTTCAACTATCCGACGCTCGCGGAGTCGTACAAGGTCGCCGCCCTGGACGCCACCAACAAGCTGCGTCAGCTCGACCGGCTGGAGGACTGAAGGGTGCCGGAACCGCTGCTTCCGGTGTCCGAGTCGACCAGCGACAACAGGGGCCGAGGGCTGCGGCCGACGCACACCGATTTCCGGGGTAGGAGTCCGATGGCGTGAGACCGCTTCGCCCCCGACGTCGACCCCGACCGCGGGGGCGAGTCCCTCACCTCGGCCCGGCAGGACGTGGTCATCGGCCGCGGCAGGGTCTTCGGGCCCTGCTGCGGAGCACGGGGCCCGACCGGCTCGTCCGCGGGCCTCGGGTCCGGCTGTCGGCGCAGGCCTGGGCGGGCGCTGCGACGGCGGAGTCCTGGCTCGCCGCCGAGCCGCACCGCGCCGACGCGCTGGTGCTGCGGGCGGCGACCGACGCCATGCCCGGGCCGGCCCGGCCCGGCCGCCGAGGCGTACCCCCAGGACCCGACCCCCTGGGTCCCGGACACCGTGGAGGGCCACCTCCAGATCCTGCACCACTACTCCGCGCGCCGGCACGGCACCCACGGTCCCGCAGGGGCGTTCAGGCCTCGGTCTGCTCGGCGGGACGGGCGAGGCCCGTCGTCCACTTCTCCTCGATCCGGCCGGCCTTCCAGATCAGCAGGGCGACCGCCCAGGTGGCGAAGAAGAGCCCGACGATGACGAAGCCCACCGTGTTGAGGTCGAGCCCGGCGATCCAGTCCCAGAAGAAGCCGTGCAGGTCCAGCTTCTCGGCGAGCAGGCCGAGGAGTTCGACGGTGCCGATGACGAGGGCGACGGCGACGGACAGACCGGTGATGGTGAGGTTGTAGTAGACCTTGCGGACCGGCTTGGAGAACGCCCACTCGTAGGCGAAGTTCATGAACGAGCCGTCGATGGTGTCGAGCAGCGACATGCCGGCCGCGAACAGCACCGGCAGCGTGAGGATGGCGTACCAGGGCAGCCCGGACGCGGCCCCGGAGCCGGCCAGGACCAGCAGGGCGATCTCGGTGGCGGTGTCGAAGCCGAGGCCGAACAGCAGGCCGAGCGGGTACATCTGCCAGGGCTTGGTGATCGAGCCGGTGACCCGGCCGAGGAAGCGGTTCATGAGACCGCGGTTGTTGAGCTGGTTCTCCAGGGCGGCCTCGTCGTAGGCGCCGGAGCGCATCTGGCGGAAGACCTTCCAGATGCCGGCCAGGATGACGAGGTTGATGCCGGCGATGAGGTAGAGGAAGGTGCCGGAGACCGTCGTACCGATCAGGCCGGTCACCTCGTGGAGGTGCGAGCCGTCGTCCCGGACCGGTCCGGCCAGGGTCTTCAGGCCGAGCGAGAGCAGCAGGGAGAGGCCGAAGACGATGCTGGAGTGGCCGAGGGAGAACCAGAAGCCGACGGACAGCGGACGCTGCCCCTCGCCCATCAGCTTGCGGGTGGTGTTGTCGATCGCCGCGATGTGGTCGGCGTCGAAGGCGTGCCGCATGCCGAGGGTGTACGCGGTGATGCCGATGCCGATCCCGAAGGACTCCTTGCCGACGCTGAAGTGCTGCGGCGCGATGATCCCGACCAGGGTGCCCCAGCCGATGACGTGCAGCGCGAGCACGAACCCCGCCATCCCGCCGACCCTGGTCCACTCCTGGCGTGTCATGGAACCGCGGACACGGCGCCAGGCCGAGGGCTTGGTCTCGGCCTGGGCGGGGAGGGACGGAGCGGAACCAGGGGCGGCCGTCATCGGGGGGTGGCATCCTTCGGTCGGGTGGGAGCAGCTGCTGTCGACAGCCTGGTGCCATCTTCCCGTACTTGCAAATCGTTCGCACTAGCGGCAGTGCCAGGCCTTCCCCATGAGAAGGTAAAGGAAAGGTAAGACGCTCAGGCGGACAGCAGCCCGCGGCCCAGCCAGTCCCCGGTGTCGCGCACGCCGGGCAGGGCGAAGAAGTAGCCGCCCCCGGTCGGGGAGATGTAGTCGACGAGGGGCTCGTCGACGAGCCGGGTCTGGGTGGCCTCGAACTGGCGCCTGACGTCCTGGTTGTAGCAGCAGAAGACCAGACCCATGTCGAGGTTGCCGACGCTGTCGATCCCCCGGTCGTAGTTGTAGCCCCGGCGCAGGATGCGGGTGTTGTCGGTCCCCGCGGTGCGCGGGTTGGCCAGCCTGATGTGGGCGTCCAGCGGAATGGCGTCGCCCTTGGGGTCCTTGGCGTAGTTGGGGATGTCGGTCTCCTTGGCGCCGTCGAGCGGGGCGCCGGTGTCCTTGCGGCGGCCGAACATCAGCTCCTGCTCGCTGAGCGAGACCCGGTCCCAGAACTCCACGAGCATCCGGATGATCCGGATCACCTGGTAGCTGCCACCGGCGGTCCAGGCGGGTTCGCCCTGGCCGTCGCCCACCCAGACCAGCCGGTCGGTCTCGCGGGCGGAGCGCACGTCCGGGTTGGCGATGCCGTCCTTGAAGCCGAGCAGGTTGCGCTGGGCGCCGGTCGGCCGCGGGGCGTTCTGGAAGCCGTCGATGCGCCACTTGATCTGCATGGCGCCACGGGTGTGCCGCGTGATGTCCCGCAGGGCGTGCAGCACGGTGTCCTGGCTGTCGGCGCAGATCTGCAACGAGAGGTCGCCGTGGCACTCGGCGGCGTTCAGGTTGTCGTTCGGGAAGGTCCGCATCGGCGTCAGGCGGGCCGGCTTCGCCTTCGCCAGGCCGTAGCGGTCGTCGAACAGGGAGGCGCCGACACCGACGGTGACGGTCAGCGCGTCGGAGGGGACGTCCGGGCCGAGGATGCCGTTGTCGGAGGGCGGCGCGCCGACACCGAGGTCCTCCGGGGTGCCGCCGGAGGTGAGGAGGCGGGCCCGCTCGGTGATCGTCTTCAGCAGCTCGGCGAGTTCCCGCCGGCTGTCGGCGATGACGTCGAGCGAGACGAAGGTGGCGGCGGCCGGGGCCGGGGTGAGGATGCCGGCCTGGTGGGCGCCGTGGAAGGGGATCCTGGTGCTGCTCGTCGCGTCGGCGGCCTGCGCCTGCGCCGTGCCGCCGGCCTGACCGAGCGCGAAGCCGCCGCCGGCCAGCACCGCGCCCGCGGCCCCGGCGCCCAGCGCCGTGCGCACGAAGGAACGGCGGCCCGCGCCCATGGGGCAGGACGGGGTGTCGGCAGCGGACATCGGAGGGTTCCCTTCGTCGTACGGGTGCTGGTGCTGTGCGGGGTTCATCAGGCGGACTTCCTGATCTCCAGGAGGTCCGGCACCGGGGCGAGGTCCTCCAGGAGCTGCCCGGTGGCTCCGCTGATCCGCTGCCGGGTGACGGTGTCGAGCTTCTCGACCGGGGTCCAGGCGGTTCCCCGGTGCTCGGCGTCCAGGAGCTTCTGCAGCCGGGCGACGTCCGCGTCGACGGTCGGCAGCAGCTTCGGTGCCCGGGTGGTCAGCAGCGGCTCCAGTACGGTGAGCAGCTCGCGGGTGCCCGCCAGGTTGGCGTTCGCGGTGGCGAGGTTGGTGCCGCTGCCCTCGTCGGTGTCGGCGGTCAGCTCGAACTGGAGGGTGTTCTCCAGGATCTCGTGGGCGCGCAGCGGCAGGTCGCCCGGGTCGAAGTCCTGGGTGGGGAAAGCCTTCTGGAGTCCGGCGGCGGCCGCGGCGAGCGCCTGGGCGGGGGCCTTCAGCCGCGCCGCCGACTGCCCGTGCCACAGCCCGTACTCGATCCGGTGGAATCCGGCGAAGCCCTGGTCGTCGACGCCGCCCGCGAGGCCGTCGGCGCGGCCGTTGATCTTCTTGTCGAAGTCCTCGAAGGTGCCGTAGGCGGCGCCGAGGGAGGAGTAGGTGAGGTGGGCGGTGAGCCAGTCGGTGCGGGCCCGGTCGAGGTGGTCACCCTCGATGTCGGCGTCGAGCGTGCGGGTCCCCGCCACGAGGGTGGCGAGGCCCTGCTCGACGTACGCCTTGTACGCCTTCAGCGGCGCCGCGAGGTCGCTCTCGGAGACCGGTACGACCGCCTTGGCGCCGCTTCCGTGGCCGCTGACGGTGACCGACCTGGAGGTGACGGCCCGGCCGCCCGAGGGGACGCAGCGCCAGGCGTAGGTGCCGCCGGCGACGGTGGCGACCAGGGCGCGGGTGGTGCCGGGGGCGAGGCCCTCGATCTCGCCGTACACCGCGTCGGTGCTCGGATCGATGAGATACACCTCGGAGGTCTTGCTGCCGGTGTTCTGCATCTGGAAGGTCCGGCGGCCGGGCTCGGGTGCCGTGAAGCCCTTGCCGCACTCGGTCTCGGAGACGGCGACGGTCTGGCCGCTGCCGGGCTTGGGCCGGGCGAGGGCGACGACGAGACCGGCGACCACCGCAGGCACGGCCACCACGGCGACGGGCACCACCCAGGCGGGCCGCCGCCGCGGCCCCTTCGCCGCCCGCGACTCACCGACGACGGCCTGAGGCTGCGGCTGCGGCTGCGGCTGCGGCTGCGGCTGCGCCTCGGGGTTCTCCGCGGCGGACCGCGGCGCCGCTGCGCCGGTCGACGGTGCGGCGGCGGGCGTCGGAGCCGTCGCTCGTACTCCCCGTACGAACAGGGTCATGACGACCGCGAGATAGCCGGCGTACCCGGCCACCTGGAGCCAGGTCATGGTCGGCGCGATGTTGAGGACGCCCTGGAGGAGGGTGCTGTACCAGGAGCCCGCGTCGACGCTGCCGCTGAGGTCGAGGGCGTACGTCTCGCTGCCCGGGAACACGCCGCCCTCCTGGAGGTCCCGCAACCCGTAGCCGAGGACGCCGGCCGCGATGACGATGAGGACCGCGCCCGTGTAGGTGAAGAACTTCGTCAGGTTGATCCGCAGGACGCGCCGGTACAGACCCCAGCACAGGCCCGCCGCCAGGACGAGGCCGATTCCGGCGCCGGCCAGCGGCCCCGCGGACTCGCCGGCCGCCTGGGCGGTGGTCCACAGGAAGAGCGCGGTCTCCAGGCCCTCGCGGCCGACCGCGAGGAACGAGGTGACCACCAGGACGCCCGAGCCCATGGCGAGCGCCCCGGTCACCTTCTCCTTGATCTCCCCGGAGAGGCTCCGGGCGGAGCGGCGCATCCAGAAGACCATCGCGGTGACGAAGGCGACCGCGATCACGCTGAGGGTGCCGCCGAAGGCCTCCTGCGCGGTCGCGGACAGCGACGCGGCGGTGAAGGTGAGCACCGCGCCGAAGCTCAGCGCCAGCGCGATCGCGGCGAGGACACCGGTCCACACCTGCGGCAGCCGGTTCCTGGCCCCGGCCCGTACCAGGGTGGCGACGAGGATGGAGACGATCAGCCCGGCCTCAAGGCCTTCCCTCAGACCGATCAGAAAACTCGGAAACGCGTCGTCCCACATCCGCCGCAGCCCTCCCCGGCAGGCCCGTCCCCGCCCCGTGGCTCGAACTTAGTGAAGGCATGCCTTACTTCCGCTCGACCATGATGACTACAGCCATGTAGTCAATCGGTCATGAACAGGCAATGGTGCGGCAAAAGCCAGGACCTGCCGTGACATCGCACAGCACCACACACAGGGGACACGGCCCCCCGGACGAACCCGGCGGGCCCGCTCATCGACTACAGTTCGACAGACCGTCTACAGATGTGTAGTCGAGCGATGAGAGGGCGCGTGCCGATGACCACTCCCCCACACCAGCTGGCCTCGCAGCTCGCCGTCAACGTACTGGACGCGCACTCGCTGCTGGCCGCGTTCGGCGTGCTGGGTGTCGGCGTGGTGATGTTCGCCGAGACGGGGCTGCTGATCGGCTTCTTCCTGCCGGGCGACTCACTCCTGTTCACCGCGGGCCTGCTCTGCACCGGCACCTCCGGCCAGGGCCTGAAACTCTCGCTGCCCGCCCTGCTGGTCGCGGCGGCGGTGGGGGCGCTGGCGGGCTCGCAGACCGGGTACCTGCTGGGCCGCAGAGCCGGCGGCGCGCTGCTGGCGAGAAGCAGTTCGGCACGGCTGCACGAGGGAGCCAGGCGCACCGAGGAACTGCTGGAGCGCTACGGCCACGCGAAGGCGATCGTGCTGGCGCGCTTCGTGCCGGTGGTGCGCACGGTGCTGAACCCGCTGGCCGGGGCCCTCGGGGTGCCGGTGCGCACCTTCACCCTCTGGCAGGCCGTCGGCGGCCTGGTCTGGAGCCTCGGCCTGACGCTCGCGGGCTACGCGCTGGGCTCCTCGATCCCGAACGTGGACCGGTACCTGCTGCCGATCATCGCCGTGATCGTGGCCGTTTCGCTGATCCCCCTCGTGGCCGAGGTGCTGCGGTCCCGCAGGGCCGCACGGGAGTCATGAACCGCAGGCGCGTCACGGAGTTCGCCGGGAGCGCGGGGCTCGGCGCCTGGGTGGCGTTCGGGTTGCTGGCGCTGCTCGTCTGCGGCCGGCACGGCGCCCCGCTCGCCCTGGACCGGACCCTGCACGCCTGGTCGCTCGGGCACCGCCCGGACGTGGCGGTGGCCGTGGCCCGGGCCATCACCATGACCGGCACCGGCGTCGTCCCGTACGCCCTCGTCGTGCTGGCCGGAGTGCTGGCGGGCCGCGGGCGGCGCGGGCGGGCGGGCGCCGTACTCCTGGGCGTCCTGTGTCTCGCCCTGGGGCAGGCGCTCCGGTACGGCGTGATGGAGCTGGTCGCCCGCCCCCGGCCGCCGCAGCAGGACTGGGAGACCCTGGCCTCCGGCTGGTCGTTCCCGTCCGGCCACAGCACCACCGCCGCGATGACCGCCGGCCTGCTCCTGCTGGCCCTGGCCGTCCGGGTCCCGCACGGCGGGTGGATCTGGCGGGCGACCGTCACCTGCTGGGGGGTCGCCGTGGGGCTGACCCGGGTGTTCCTGGGGGTGCACTGGTTCACCGACGTGCTCGGCGGCTGGCTGTTCGCCGTCGGCTGGCTCGGGGTGTGCGGGTGCGCGGCGGCCGCGTGGCTCCCGGCCGCCTGGCTGCCGCCGGGCCCCGGGGACGGCGCCGACGCACCGGACCGGCCGGTCACCACCGGCTGACGACCCTCCCCTGCGATGACGCGGGCCGCCGGGGAACGCCCGTACGGTCACAGCGCCTGGCGCCGGATCAGCACGCCGAGCACCAGCAGCCCCGGCACCAGCGGCAGCCACACCGTCAGCAGCCGGTAGCCGAGCACGGCGGAGGTGGCCGCGGCGGTCGGGGTGCCCGACGCGGTGAGGGCCAGAGCGAGGGCGGCGTCCAGCGAGCCGAGGCCGCCGGGGGTGGGCAGCAGCGCGGCGGCGCCGCTGGCGGCGAGGTAGAGCAGCATCACCCGGGCCGGGGACAGCGGCAGCTCGATCGCCTGGGTGACCGCGATCAGGACCAGCGAGTGCAGCGCGGCGAAGACGAGGGAGCCGCCCCACAGGGCCGCCGCGCGGGCCGGGTTGGCGTGCACCGCCCGGATGTCGCCCGCCACGGTCAGCACCGCGGCCCGGCAGCGCGGCCACCACCGGGTGCGCAGCAGGACGCCGACCACGGTGGCCACGGCCGCGCAGCCGGCCAGGAACAGGACCGGCGGGACGTGCGGGACACGCAGCAGACCGGGGCAGGCGGGGGCGAGCGCGGCGATGAGGACCAGGCGGACCACGGCCCCGGCGGTGGCCTTGACGGCGAGGGCGGACGCGCCACGGCCGGCCGGGAGCCCGCAGCGCATCAGGAAGCGCAGGTTGACGGCGCCCGCACCGAGTCCGGCGGGCAGCACGTGGTTGGCGGCCGAGGCGGCGAACTGGGCGGCGACCAGCCGCCGTCCGGGCAGCCGTTCGGTGACCGCCCCCTGCTGGGCGAGCGCCGAGGAGGCCCAGGTCCCGACCGCGGCCGTGGCCGCCACCAGGAGCCAGCCCTGGTCGGCGACGGCCAGCCGCCCGGCCCCGTGCTGCACGGTGGGCCAGTGCCGCCGGGCCAGGTAGAGCCCGCCCAGCAGCAGGGTGAGACACAGGGCGCTCTGCCAGTAGCGCGGCGGCCGGCGGACCGCGAGGGGGCCGGCTTCGGGCGGCGCGCTCATGACCCCGCCGGCGGTGCGGCCCGGCGCCACGGACGACGGCCGCCGGGGCCCCGCCGACGGGTTCTGACGAGTACGGCGTGCGCGCTCACGGCCATCGATCCATCCACCCCTCTTTCCCTACACACCGTAGGGTCAAAAACCCTACAACGTGTAGGGCTGACCATGGTCTCAGGAACACGCATGGGCAAACACTGCCAAACTAACCCGGTTTCGCGGCGCCCACCGCGCCGCTACACCCACCCGGACGGCGGCCCTACAACCTGTAAGGTTGAGCCATGGCTGGCACAGGGTCCCGCGGCAGAGCGGAGCGGCGCAGCGCCGGGGAGCTGGAGAGCGAGGTCCTGGCGGCCCTGTGGGCGACCGAACGCCCGTTGACCCCCGCCGAGATCCAGTCCGAGATCGGCGGCGGGCTCGCCTACAACACGGTTCACACGATCCTGAAGCGGCTGTACGACAAGGGGCTGGTACTGCGGGACGCGGACGGGCGGCGCGGTGCCTACCGGCCGGCGAAGAACGCGGCGGAGCTGACGGCCGAGGCCATGCACGAGGCCCTGGACCGCGGGCCCGACCCGATCGCGGCCCTCCAGCAGTTCGTGTCCGGGCTGGGCCCGGAGGAGGAGCGGGCGTTGCGGAACCTGTTCGCCGGGGGCGGCGCATGAGGTTCGACGTCTACACCCCGCTGCTGGTCTCCGTGGTGCTGCCGCTGCTCTGTCCGGTGATCGGCCGGCGGGTGGCACCGGCGCTGGCGGCGCGTGTGCTGACGTCGGCCGCCGTGCTGACCGCCGCCGCCACCACCTGGTCCCTGATCCTGCTGACGACCGCTCTGCTCGGCGAGGCGCCGCCGGTGGTCCGGGAGGCGCACGAGGACGGACACCGGCTGGCCGATCCGGTACCGGAGGCGATCGGCGTCGCCGCCTGCCTCGCGCTGGCCGCGGTGGCGTGGCGGGTGCAGCGGGCGGTACGGGCCGAACGCGGTACCCGGCGGGCGCTGCGGCGGCTGTGCGAGGGGCAGCCGCGGGACACGGAGCTGGTGGTGGCCGCCTCGAAGGTGCCGCAGGCGTTCGCGATCCCGGGTCGGCCGGGCCGGATCCTGGTCACCTCGGCGATGCTGGGCGCGCTGACGCCGGCCGAGCGGCGGGTGCTGCTGGCCCACGAAAGGGCCCATCTGACCCATCGGCACGGCAGCCTGGTGACCGCCGCGACCCTGGCCGTGGCCGCGAACCCGCTGCTCGGGCCGGTCCGTCCGGCGGTGACCTTCCTGGTGGAGCGCTGGGCCGACGAGCAGGCGGCAACCGCCGTGGGCGACCGGGCCACCACCGCCCGCGCCCTGGCCCGCGCCGCCCTCAGTGCGGGCCGCGCCCACCCGTCCTGCGCCCTGAACTTCACCGACCGCGCGGTGACCCGCCGCATCGCGGCCCTGCAGACGGCCCCGCCGCCCCGTCTCTGGCCGGCCGCGGCAGCCGTGCTCGCGCTCGGCGCACTGGCGGCCCTGTTCGCAGCCGACGCGACGAGCGACCTGGCGGCCCTCCTTTCGAACGCCCTCGGGTGAAGCGCGCCCCAAAGGGGCGCTGGGGGTACCCCCGGGCCGAAGGCTGGCGGAGGAACTGCGCGCTCAGCCACACCCGACCGGCAGTCGACACTGCGGCCTGGTCGTGCACGGCGCCGTCGTGGCTGGTCGCGCGGTTGCTCCCCCAGCCTTCGGCCGGGGGTACCCCCAGCGCCCCTGGCGGGGACTTGGCCCTCAGCCCGGCCGGTTCGGCGCCCTGTGCAACGGCTGCGCCGGCGTCGGGCCCGGGCGGACCGGCGGCACCGCCCGCACCGCTGGGCTGTCCGTGTCGACGGTGACCGGCTCACCGTGGTGGTGGACGGTGAGCGGGGGCCCGTCGAGGAGGGTGTACGTCGCCTTGTCCGCCCCGATCTCCACCCGCAGCCTGCTGCCCCGCAGTTGCAGGGTGAAGGCGAGCCTGCGCAGCCGCTCCGGCAGCCGGGGGGCGAACCTCGCCCCGTCGTCGTAGTGGCGCAGTCCGCCGAAGCCGGCCACCAGTGCCATCCAGGTGCCGGCCAGGGAGGCGATGTGCAGTCCGTCGCGGGTGTTGTGCTCCAGGTCGTCCAGGTCCATCAGGGCGGCCTCGGCCGTGTACGCGTGGGCGAGCGTCAGGTGTCCGGCCTGGGCGGCGACCACGGCCTGGCAGCAGGCGGACAGTGAGGAGTCCCGCACGGTCAGCGGCTCGTAGTAGGCGAAGTTGCGGGCGATGTGCTCCTCGTCGAAGTAGGCCTCGCAGGTGTACATCGCCAGCACCAGGTCGGCCTGTTTGACGACCTGTTTGCGGTACAGGTCGAAGTACGGGAAGTTCAGCAGCAGCGGGTACTGCTCGGGGCGGGTGCTCTCGAAGTCCCAGCGCTGGTAGCGGGTGAACCCGGCGTGCTGTTCGTGGACGCCCAGTTCGTGGTTGTAGGGGATGTGCACGGCCTCCGCGGCGTCCCGCCAGGCGGCGGACTCCTCCGCGTCGACGCCGAGCCGGGCGGCCTCGCGGGGGTGGCGTTCCACGGCGTCGGCGGCGGCCAGCAGGTTCGCCCGGGCCATCAGGTTGGTGTACGTGTTGTCGTCGGCGACCGCGCTGTACTCGTCGGGTCCGGTGACGCCGTCGATGTGGAACGCGCCGCGGCTGTCGTGGTGGCCGAGCGAGCGCCACAGCCGGGCGGTCTCCACGAGCAGTTCGACACCGATGTCCCGTTCGAAGTCGGTGTCGCCGGTGGCGGCGACGTAGCGGACCACCGCGTCGGCGACGTCGGCGTTGACGTGGAAGGCGGCGGTGCCGGCCGGCCAGTACGCGGAGCCCTCCGAGCCCGCGATGGTCCGCCAGGGGAACGCGGCGCCGGCCAGGCCCAGTTGGGTGGCGCGTTCGCGGGCCGCGGGCAGCGTGTTGTGCCGCCAGCGCAGCGCCTCGGCGACGGCGTCCGGGGCGGTGTGGGTGAGGACGGGCAGGACGAACATCTCGGTGTCCCAGAAGGCGTGCCCGTCGTAGCCGGAGCCGGTGAGGCCCTTGGCCGGTATCGCCCGCTGTTCGGCGCGGGCGCCGGCCTGCAGGACGTGGAAGAGGGCGAAGCGGACGGCCTGCTGGACCTCCTCGTCGCCGTCCACCTCCACGTCGGCGCGGGACCAGTAGTCGTCGAGGTACCCGCGCTGTTCGTCGGTGAGCCCCTGCCAGCCCTCGTGCGCGGCGGCGGCGAGGGCCGCGTCCACCTGGTCGGCCATCGCGGGCAGCGAACGCACCCCGGACCAGCCGTGCGCGACGAACTTCTCCACCCGCAGCCGCTGCCCGGGTTCCAGTACGGAGGTCACGGTCAGCCGGGCCACGTCCACGCCGCTCTCGGAACGGGTCGTGGTCCGCTCGGGGCCGAAGACCGTGTGGTCGGCGGCGACCGCGACCCGCAGTCCGCTGCGTTTCGTGCGGTGCACCAGACGCAGCCGGTACCCGTCGGCGAAGTCGTCCTCCTGCTCCAGCGGCGACTGGAGGGCCTGCGCCGCGCGGGGATCGCCGTTCGCCCCGGGGAGCTGCTCGTTGGCGACCAGCTCGGACTGGACCACGATCCGGCAGCGGCGGTCGACGGCCTCCACCTCGTAGGCGACGGCGGCCACCGCCCGCTGGGTCAGGGACACCAGCCGGGTCGAGCGCACCCGCACGGTCGATCCCGCGGGCGAGGTCCACTCGCAGGTCCGTTCCAGGACCCCCCGGCGCAGGTCCAGCACCCGCTCGTGGCTGACGAGCCGGCCGTAGCGCAGGTCGAAGGGTTCGTCGTCGACGAGCAGCCGCAGGATCTTGCCGTTGGTCACGTTGATGACGGTCTGCCCGGACTCGGGGTAGCCGTAGCCGGCTTCGGCGTACGGCAGGGGGTGCACCTCGTGGACGCCGTTGAGGTAGCTGCCGGGCAGCCCGTGCGGTTCGCCCTCGTCGAGATTGCCGCGCCAGCCGACGTGCCCGTTGGACAGCGCGAACACCGACTCGCTCTGGGCGAGCACGTCGAGGTTGAGCGCCGTCTCGCGGACCGCCCAGGGCTCCACGGCGTACGACCGTTGGGTGATCACTCCTTGCCTCCCAGCTCGGCGAGGTCCTTGACGACCGTGTCCGCGCCGTGCGCGTACAGGGCTTCGGTCTGCCCGACGCGGTCCACGCCGACGACGTATCCGAAGCCGCCCGCGCGACCCGCGTCCATCCCGGCGAGGGCGTCCTCGAAGACGGCCGCCCGGGACGGCTCGACGCCGAGGTCGTGGGCGGCGGCCAGGAAGGTGTCCGGGTGCGGTTTGCCGGGCAGGTGCCGTTCCGCGGCCACGACGCCGTCGATGCGGACGTCGAAGAAGTGCTCGGCACCGATCGAGCGCAGTACGTCACGGCAGTTGGCGCTGGAGGAGACGATCGCCGTGCGCAGCCCCTGGGCCCGGACCGCCTCCAGATAGCGCAGGGTGCCGTCGTAGGCCTCGACGCCGTCGGTGCGGATCCTGGCCAGGAGCAGTTCGTTCTTGCGGTTGCCGAGGCCGTGCACGGTGGGCGCGTCCGGCGGGTCGTCCGGGGTGCCCTCGGGCAGGTGGATGCCCCGGGAGTCGAGGAAGGCGCGGACGCCGTCGGCGCGCGGGCGGCCGTCGACGTACTCGTCGTAGTCGGCGGCCGGGTCGAAGGGCCGCTGGCCCTCGTAGCCGCGCAGGAAGGCGTCGAACATCTCCTTCCAGGCCGCCGCGTGCACGACGGCGGTTCTGGTGACGACCCCGTCGAGGTCGAAGAGACAGGCCTGAATGGTGTCGGGCAGACCGAGTGCAGTCATGTCCGGCATCTTCCCCACCTGGCGGCGGCGAGAGGGTGGCGTGCGCCACATCCCGGGCCGGTGTCACACTTTTTGCGTGCCGCTGACTTTCGACGACCTCCTCGACCGCGCCCGTTCACTCGCCGCTCGCGGTCCGCGCGCCCTCCTCGGTGTCGCGGGCAGCCCCGGTGCCGGCAAGACGACCCTCGCCGAGCATCTGGTGCGGGAGCTGAACGGGACGGGTGAACCGTGGGTGGCGCAGGTGCCCATGGACGGTTTCCACCTGGCCGACGCCGAACTGGACCGGCTGGGCCTCAGGGACCGCAAGGGGGCGCCCGCGACCTTCGACGCGGCCGGGTACGCGGCGCTGCTGCGGCGGCTGCGCGAGGACACCGCCGACGTGGTGTACGCGCCGGGTTTCGAGCGGGTGCTGGAGCAGCCGATCGCGGGCGCGATCCCGGTCCCGCCGACGGCCCGGCTGGTGGTGACCGAGGGCAACTACCTGCTGCTGGCGGAGGGTTCGTGGACAGGTGTGCGGCAGGAGCTGGACGAGGTGTGGTTCTGCGAGATCGGCGAGGCCGAGCGGGTACGGCGGCTGGTCGCCCGGCACGAGGAGTTCGGCAAGGGGCACGAGGAGGCGGTGGCCTGGGTGGCGGGCACCGACCAGCTCAACGCCGACCTGGTCGCGGCCACCCGGGACCGGGCGGACCTGGTGGTACCGGAGACCGCGCTGCCGGCGCTTCGGTGAAGAGGTCGATCCCTCCGGTCTCCCGTTCGGGAAAGACACTGGCCCGCCGGGAGCGGGCCACTCTACGGTGACGACATGAGCGATCACCCCCAAGCACCTGTCGCCCCGGTCGAGGCCTTCGAACCGCCCTACTACGTGGCCGTGTTCAGCACGGTACGGACCGAGGACCAGAGCGGTTACCGCGAGACGAACGCCCGCATGGAGGACCTGGTGAAGGACATCCCCGGGTACCTGGGGATGGACCACGCGCAGACCCCCGGCGGGCTGGGCATCACCGTCGGGTACTTCCGCGACGTCGACGCCCTCACCGAGTGGCGGACCCACGCCGAACACCGCGCGGCGCAGCAGCGCGGCCGGGCCGAGTGGTACCACAGCTACACGCTGCACGTGGCGCGGGTGGAACGCAGCCACGGGTTCACGCGAGACCAGGTGCCACCCGGTACTACCGTCCGGTGAGGGCCAGTTGCGGGTCGCCGTGGCCGTCGTCGGGTCCGAGGACCGCCGTGAACCGCTCGGTGCGGACCGTCAGGTCGCCCTCGAACGACGGGGTGAAGTCCCCGCCGGGTCCGTACCGTACGGCGAACACGTGCAGGTGTTCCGGCGCGCCCGGCGCCGGTTCGGCCCGGTAGGCGCTGGAGGAGACCAGGTGGCGCCAGCCCTCGTCCGGGTCGCCGTACCCGCGCGGGTCGGCGGCGAGGGCGAACGCGGCCTGCTCCTGGGTGAGTTCGGCGCGCGCGTCGAAGTGGTCGGCGCCCTGCCGTTCGGGATGGGTCAGGCGCAGGGCGCCCGCGGAGGCGACCTCGGCCTCGGCGACCCGGCGGACCCGGTCGCCGTCGTCCGCCGCGTACGGCAGCCCGGCCAGCAGGTACGGAGTCCCGTCGAGGCGCTCCAGGGCCACCGTCACCCACAGGCTCGTGCCGTCGGTGACGTACAGGGAGCGCACGTGCCGCAGGACGTGGTCGCGGCCGACGACCGGCTTGGTGACCAGCTTGGCGGTCAGGCCGTCGGCGGTCACGTCCCGGACCCGGACCTCGCCCATCGGCCGGCAGTACACGAACCCGTCCAGGACCGGGCCGAAGCCGTGCTGCCGGTTCACCGCCGCCGGGAGGAGGTAGGTGCCGGCCGCCTCGACCAGGGAGGGGGTCATACGGCTGTCGAAGGCGACGGAGACGCCGCCCGCGCGGAGCTGGTGGCGGGCCGGGACGGTCGACGGGGTGCGGTGCCAGGGGGTGCCGTCCTGGATCTGCCAGACCAGCATCCAGGCGAAGTGCCCGTCGACCCCGCCGTCCGGCTTGACCGCGTACCGGCCCCAGGTGGTGTCGCCCCGGTAGCGGCCCAGGTCGGCGCCGATCCGGGCGCCGAAGTACCGCAGGCCGAGCACCGACTCGAAGCCGGAGTGCTGTTCGCTGTAGCGGGGTCCGCCGTTGTCGAAGCCACCGCCCGGCAGGCGTGCGTCGATGTACCGGGCGAGCGCGTCACCGTCCTCGGCGAACATCTCCTCCCCGCTGATCCGGTGGGCCTGGGCGAGGAACGACAGCGAGATCGGACCGTAGTTGTTGTCGTAGGCGCCGCCGTGCTCGGGCGGCAGCAGGGCGCCCCGGTCGAGGACCCGGTGGGCCCTGATCCTCTCGGCGTACAGCGCCAGCGCCCGCTCGCGGACCGGCTCCGCCTCCTCCCTCGGCAGGTGACGGGCCAGCATCAGTCCGCCGACCACGCAGCCGATCGCCTGGTTGCCGGCCTCCTGCGGATTGAAGAAGGTGGCCTCGGTCAGCCAGTGCCAGTAGCCACGGCCCAGGTCGAGCAGCGCGGCGCGCTGGCCGTCGGCGACCAGGCCGGCCGCGAGGTCGAGGAGGTTCACCGTCTGGAGCAGCGCCCACACGGTGCTCGGCCAGTCCCCGATCGGGTGCGCGCCCGCCGCCAGGACGTAACGGGCGTACGGGAGGCCCGAGTCGCGGACGGTGAGGTTCGGGTAGCCGGGATTGTCCTCGGTGTAGACCCGCTCGCGCAGGTGGAAGGCGAGGCTGCGGTGCACGGCCTCGGGCAGCCGGGGGTCCCCCGAGCGGTGCCAGGCGAGGGCCAGCAGGGAGGTGACGCCGAGGGAGGTGTCGCCGATGTCGTCGTCGGCGTCGGGGTGTTCGAGGTTGCCCTCGGCGGTGAGGCGGGCCAGGGCCTGTTCGGTGACGTCGGCGAGGACCGCGTCGTACGCCTCGGGGGTGTCCGGCAGGTCGTGCAGCGGGCCGAGCTGGCGTGGGAGGTGCAAGGAGATCAGCCCTTCATGCCTGAGATGTGGCGCGCAGTGTGAGGGTCAGTGTCTGCGGTCCGTGTCCGCCGAGGTAGACGCGGTTCCCGGTGGTCGCGTCCGTGCCGCCGACCACGGTGTGGTCCTGCCCCGGGTCGTAGCGCAGTACCTCGCTCCGGTCCGGTCCGGCGAGCGGTTCTCCCGTCTCGACGGCGGCCTCGACCCGGATCGCGTCGTCGCCGACCCGGTAGGTCAACGGCTCGGTCGTCAGGCACCAGCGTCCGTCGCCGAGCGGTACGGCGCCCTGCGGCTCGCCGCCCGGCCGGAAGGTCAGTTCGAGGGCCCAGGGCACCGACGGGCCGCTGATGTCGATCCGCAGGTCGGCCCCGTCCTCCCGCAGGTCGACCTCGACCCGGGTCGTGTGGGAGACCTCGTCCTGAGGGCGGTCGGGGAAGGCCATCGCCGCGGAGAAGCGGCCCTCGTCCACCAGACGGTAGGCACCGTCGTGGCGCCTTCGGTCCTTCGGGAGCGGCTGGTAGTAGGCCGCCGTGAGGGTCTGGGTGAGCCGGTACCGGTTGTCGGCGAGCCGTTCCATGTCGGCGGCGCGGAACGGGCCCAGGTCGAAGAACCCGCGCGACAGGCGGACCGCGTCGAGGACGGCGTCGCCGGCGAACAGGCGCAGGAAGGTGGGGTTGCAGGCGAGGCCCGAGCGGACGCGCCGGTGCTCGGGCACGTCGGAGCCGCCGTACACCACGGTGTGCGCGGTGGCCGAGACGTGTGCGGCGAGGCGTGCGGTGGGGAGGTACCGGTCACGCGGGAGCTGCTCCGTGTCCGGGGCCGGCAGGGGGCGGCACAGATCCGGGGTGAGGAGGGTCTGGGCGAGCAGGTCGGGGTCCTCGATGCCGTCGGCGGCCGCCGAGTGGGCCGCGCGGGCGAGGTCGCCCCGACCGGTGCGGATCGCGAGCAGCCGGTACTGCGGCAGGTAGGGCCACAGCGCGAACGACTGCCTCTGGTCCTGGCGGCGCGAGTGGACGGTCTCCACCGTGCCGTCCGGCCTGATCAGGTCCAGGGTCGCGGTGAGGTTGCGTTCGACCGCGTCCCGCAGGTCGGCGCGGTCGAGCACGTCGGCGAGGAGCAGCAGCGACGGATTGGTGACGATGGACGCGTAGACGGCACTGCGTTCCGAGTACAGGCCCTCCGCGTCGATGTCGACTCCCTCGGCGAGCCACTCCTCGGCGCGGGCGAGCAGTCGGGCGTCCGGGAACGAGCGGTGCAGCCGGGCGAGCGCCGCGCTCAGCTCCCAGCGGTGGTTCGGGGTGTGCACGCCACCGGCCAGGAGGCTCGGGGTGGCGGCGCCGGCGATCTCGGCGAGCGCGGCCGTCACCTCGTCCAGTTCCGGTCCCGCGTCGGCGGCGAGGACGTACGCATCGCACACGTCGTTGACGGTGAACGCGGAGTCGGGCGGTGACTGGACGTTGTCGCCGCCCGCGAAGAGGCCGGAGGGCGTCTGCGCGGCCCGCAGGGCGCGGAGGTGGGTCATCGCGGCGGCGACCGCCTGTCCGCTGCCGTGCAGTGCCGAGTCCGGGGACCGGTATGCCGCGACCAGGGTCTTCACGCTGCGGGCCAGGGTGCGGTGCGGCCCGGTGGGTTCCTCGTCCGGGTCGGCCGCGAGCGGGGCGGCCGACCCGTCGGCGGCGAGTGCCACCGCGCGGACGAAGTCATGGTCGAGCGGGGTGGGCAACATCAGTCCTTCAGTCCGGCGTTGATGTCGGCGCCCATGACGTAGCGCTGGAAGACCAGGAAGATCACGATCAGCGGGATCATGGAGATGACCGAGGCACCGAGCAGAACCGACCAGTTGATGTTCTGTGCGCCGACGATGCTCTGGATGCCGATCTGCACGGTGAACTTGTTGGGGTCGTTGAGCATCAGCAGCGGCCAGATGTAGTCGTTCCACCGCCACTGGAAGGACAGGATGGCGAGGGTCAGCATGATGGGCCGGGAGAGCGGCACCATGATCCGCAGGAAGATCGACAGTTCGCGGGCGCCGTCGATGCGTGCGGCTTCGACCAGTTCGTCGGGGACCGTCAGGAAGAACTGGCGGAACATGAAGCATCCGGTCGCGGTGAGCACGGCCGGGAGGATGATGCCGGCGAAGGAGTTGTAGAGGCCGAGGTTGCGGACGACCAGGAACTCGGGGGCGAGCATGACCTCGCCCGGCAGCATCGTGGTGGCCAGGATGCAGACGAAGAACACCTTGAGCCACTTGTTGTCGTACTTGGCCAGCGCGTACCCGGTGCAGCAGCTGACGCCCACCGTGAGGATCGTCGTGATCACGCACACGATGGTCGTGTTGATGAAGTACTGCGAGAAGTTGGCGCTGCGCCACGCCGTCAGGTATCCGGACAGGGTGGGGTGGTGCGGGACCAGCGTCAGCGGGTACGAGAACAGGTCGCTGGCGGGCTTGAGGGAGCTGAGGATGAACCACAGCACGGGCAGCCCGTACAGGCAGGCCAGGACCCACAGCAGGGTCGTCGCGGACACCGCCCGCCGGAGCCCGCCACTGCTCGCGCCGCGGGGCCGCTTGCCGGTCACGGGCCGCGGGGAGTCCGCGTCGACCGGGCGCGGGATGTCTGTCGTTGTCATCGGTTCTCCACCCGCCGGTTGACGATCAGCTGGATGACCGCGACGGCCATCAGGATGAGCATGAGCACGAACGACGCCGCGCTCGCGTAGCCGATCTGGCCCCGTTGGAAGCCGGTCTGGTAGATGTACTGGACCAGCAGGTTGTTGGACGTCCCGGGCCCGCCGTTGTTGAGCGAGACGAAGATCGGGTACTCCTTCATCGCGTTGATCGTGTTGAGCAGGATCACGATGAACGAGGTGGGCGCGATGCTCGGCAGTGTGATGCTGATGAACTGGCGCCACGGACCGGCGCCGTCGAGCGAGGCCGCCTCGTAGTACGACACCGGCACGTTCTTGATCGCCGCGATGAACAGCAGCATCGAGAAGCCCGTCCAGGCCCAGGAGGCCGCCATCACCACCACGAGCAGCGACAGGTCCGCGTTCGACTGCCACGGCACGGCCGCGCCGCCGAGCTTCTCGATGATGTAGTTGACCAGGCCGAAGTTCTCGCCGAACAGCCACCGCCACAGGACGCCCACGACGATGGGCGACAGCAGCCAGGGGATGAAGAAGAGGACGCGAGCCACCGACGCACCCTTGGCGTGCTTGCTCACCAGCACGTTGGCGATGAGCAGCGAGAGCGCGAAGTTCAGCGGGACGAAGAGCACGGTGTAGAGCAGGGACCGCGTCAGCGCGTCGTAGAAGGTGGAGTCCCCGAACAGGTTGTGGTAGTTGTCCAGTCCGACGAACTGGAACGCCCCGACGCCCGTGTAGTTCGTGAAGGAGTAGACGAGCCCGATCACCGCCGGCCACACGAAGAACAGCGAGAAGAGCACGACGTTGGCCGCGATGAGGACGAGCGGCGCGAGGGTGTACCTACTGCGTCTCCTGGGCGGGCTCGCGGACACGGCCGAGGCGCGTTTTGTCATCTTCCTGACTCCGTGCTGGTGGAATGGATTGCTGAGGGCCCACGCCGTGAGCCCGGCGTCGCGGGGGGGCCGGGCCCGGGCGGCGGAGTCTCGGCTCCGCCGCCCGGGCCCGTCGGCCTACGATCCGCTGCCGACCTGCTGGTTGTAGCCGGCCACGATGTTCTCCAGGGCCTTGTCGGGCGACTGCTGGCCGTTGATCGCCTTGCCGAGCTCCGTCTTGGTCGGGTCGGTCGTCAGGCTCTTGCCCTTCAGCACCCAGTCCGTCTGCGCGCCGTTGAAGTAGCCGGAGATCGGTGCGTAGAGCGGGATCTCCTCGTTGTACAGCTTGAACGCGGCCTGCGCCGCCGGGGCGGTGAAGGGGTACTTCGGCGTCAGGCCGCTCTCGACCGGGAGGAACCCGGAGCTCTCGACGAGCTCGGTGTACTGCTTCGGGTCGTACACCCAGGTCATGAACTTCTTCGCGGCGGTGGCGGCGGCGCCGTTGTTGTTGAAGCCCACCATCAGGCCGCCGCTGTTGACGTCACTGGCCTGCACCGGCTGGGCGGGGGTCGGGACGCTCGCCCAGTCGAACTTCTTGATGCTGTCCGCGAACGCGGCGACCTGCCACACGCCGGACCAGTAGGCGACCACGTCACCGCTCTGGAACATCGCGGACGGGTCGGCGCCGCTGGTCCACACCGACTTCGGCATGGTCTTGTCGTCGTTCCAGCCGACGAAGGTGTTCACGGCCTTCTTGGTCGCGTCGTCCACGGAGAACTTGCCGGAGGAGTCCGCGTGGACGTACTTGCCGCCCATCTCGTACACCATGGCGCGCAGTCGCGACGGCGACTGGTCGAAGGTCAGGGAGTACTTGGCGCCGGTCTTCTCCCGGACCTTGTTCGCGGCCGCGATGAAGTCGGTCCAGGTCCAGGTCTTGGAGGGCGAGGTGGGGAAGGAGACGCCGGCCTTCTCGAAGAGGGTCTTGTTGATGAAGAGGCCGGACGCGGTGACGTCCGAGGGGATGGCCAGCACCTTGCCGGACGAGTCCTTCGCCAGGAAGTTGCCGTTGATGTTGTAGCTCTTGTTGCCGGAGATGGAGCTCAGGTCGATCAGCTTGTTCGACCAGATCGGGTCCAGCGCCGGTACGGCCGCCACGTCGGGCAGAGCATTCGCCTGCGCGGAGTTGTGCAGCTTCGTCGTGTAGCCGTCGTAGGGGATGTTGACCAGCTTGACGCTGACGCCGGTCTCCTTCTTGTACTGCGACACCAGCTTCTTCCAGCCCGCGTCCTGCCCCGGAACCGTGGAGATCCAGAACGTCAGCGACTTGGCGGTCCCGCCCGAGCCGGAGCCCGACCCGCAGGCGGAGAGCAGCAGGGCACCCGCCGAGGCCGCGGCTGCGAGGGGAACCAGGCGGCGCATACCGCCGCGGCCGAGTCGGCGAGAGCGCCGCACACCCACAGTGGTCATCTTCGATCCCATTTCTTCGGAGGGACGGAGCACGGCGCCGACTGAGGCGGCACTGGTGCATTTTTTGAGGGAAAAGTCACTTTCCGGGGGCGCGGCCTCGCCCGGCCGCATCGTCCGCGCGGGGCGAGCTCCCCGGCCGTCCTGGCCGCCACCGCACGGACACGCCCTCGTGCGGTTGCCGTACGTCGTGCACGGACTGGGAGGCTTACCCCAAGTCGGCGTCCCGGCCGACTTAGAAAGCGCTTGTCCGGACATTGGCAGACGAACTCGGAGGCCGTCAATCCTTCACCTGCGCGCCTTCGGTCACGGTTTGGACTCCCTTGGCCACGGCGAGCCGGGCAGCCCCTACGACAGTACCGAGATCGCCGACCTGGCTGCTGACGACCTCGGTGGGCCAGCTCAGCCGTCCCAGCTCGGCCCGCACGCCTGGCAGCAGCCGGGGATCCGCGCCGGTGCTGCCGCCCAGCACGAGGAGCCCGGGGTCCAGCACGGCGGTCACGGCGGCGGCCAGCCGGCCCACGTCGGCGGCGTGCCGGGCGACCAGGGAGCGGGCTGGCTCCCGGCCCTCGGCGGCCAGCGCGAAGAGCCGCTCGGCGGTGCGCGGGCGGGGGCCGTCGTCGGCCCGCCAGGCCTGCGCGGCCCGGCGCAGCAGAGCCTGCGAGCCCACGTACGCCTCCAGGGCCTCCCGGCGGGGCTCCCGGTCGTCGTCCCAGGGGTAGGGCAGCCGGGCGAGCTCACCGGCGGCGCCGTTGGCGCCGCGCAGCACCTGGCCGCCGATCACGATGCCCAGACCGACACCGACCCCGATCCGCAGGTAGCCGAAGGTGCGCCGGCCCCGGGCCGCGCCCTCGTGCAGTTCGGCGAGGGCCGCGCAGTTCACGTTGTTCTCCAGGTGCACGGGGACGCCCGGCGGCAGCGCCACCGACACCGCGTCGAAGACGGGCCCGGCCTTGGCGGTGGCCGGGCGCATGCCGCCCCCGGACCGGTCGGGCTCGGTCACGTCACCGACGGCGACCACGATGGCCCGCAGCGGGGCGCCGGCCGGCAGCGCCTCCAGCGCCTCGCGGACGGCGTCGGCGGCCCTGGCCCGCGGGGTGTCGGCCTCGGCGAGCAGGGTGCCGTCCAGGGCGCAGCCGCGCACCCGGGTGCGGGCCGGGCCGAGATCGACGGCGAGCACCGAACCGGAGGCGGGGCCGAGGTTGTAGACGGCGGCGGAGCGGCCGGTGCCGCTGGAGGCGGTGCCGGAGTGGGTGGCCAGCCTGGCCCCCTCCAGCTCCGCGACGGCGGCGGAGACCGTCGGCTTGGACAGGCCCGCGAGGCTCGCCAGCTGCGGCCGGGTGGCGCTGCCGGCCTGGGCCAGTACGGCGAACACCGCCCCGGCGCTCTCGGTGAGACGGGGGGCCTCAGCCACGACGTGTTCCACAGTTCCCCCATGGGTCAGGGGCCGCGCTCCCGGGTGTGCACGGGAGGCGGCGATGCGGTGCCCTCGTGCCGCGCGGGGTGCCCCTCGACAGGTCCCGTCGATCGAGCGCGCGGCAACTCTTGACGCACTGTACTTCGTTAGTTAACTTCCTAACGAAGTACACGGTACTCGCCTGCCGTGGTCCGAAAGAAGTCCGTCCCGGGACTTCCCGATTCGCTCAACTCCCGTTCGTCCAGGCGCGGTTCGCTCACCGTCGCAGCCTGGTCCGCGGCGGGTGGCGGTTGCCCGCTGAACAGCGGCGCCGGTGCCTGCCACGGTCTTCGGCGCTCTGCCCCCAGACGACGAAAGAGGATCCGTGCCGGACGCTCCTTCCTCCCCGCTCGTGGTCGGTGTCGACGTCGGCGGCACCAAGACCCATCTCCGTGCGCTCGCCGGCCCGGAGCAGGTCGCCGACCACGTCCGTCCGAGCAGCGGCTGGCGGCCGCACGACCCGGCAGCGGCCGCCCGGTGGCTGACCGCGCTGGTCCGTGACGCCCTGCCCGGCCATGCCCGCCCCGCCGCGCTGGCGGTCGGCGGGCATGCCTGTGAGACCCCCCGCCAGTGCGCCTCGATCGCCGCCGAGCTGCGGGACCTGCTGGGCGTACCGGTCCGGGTGGTGGGCGACGCCGAACTCCTCGTCCCCGCCGCCGGCCTGGACAAGGGCGTCGGCCTGGTCGCCGGCACCGGCTCGGTGGCGGTCGGCCGGAGCGCCGACGGCAGCCCCGTACAGGTGGGCGGCTGGGGCGCGGTGCTCGGCGACGAGGGCGGCGCCGCCGGCCTGGTCCGGGAGGCCGCCCGCGCCGTCTGGGCCGCGCACGACCGCGGTGAGGCACCCGACGCCCTCGCGACCGGCCTGGTCGCCGCCTTCGAGGTGGCCGAGGTGCCCGCGCTGGGGGCCGCCCTGGAGAGTGCCACCGACGTCTCGGCCCAGTGGGGCCGGCACGCCCCGGCGCTGTTCGCGGCGGCCGACGCGGGCTCCCTGATCGCCCGGGACGTGATAGCCGACGGCGGCCGTGCGCTCGCCGCGCTGGTGGCCCGGCTGGCCGCCCGTGGCCTCGCCGTGGACGACGTCGTGGTGGCCGGCGGCACGATCCTCTCCCAGCCGCGCCTGTACGGGGCCTTCGCCGCCGCACTCGCCGAGGCCGTGCCCGGAGCCCGGCCGCAGCCGCTGCGCAGTCCGCCCGTGGCGGGCGCGGTGGCCCTCGCGCGTTCGGTCCTGTGAGGACGGCGTCCACGGCCCGTGCACATCCGCTCGCGCGGACCACGGGCCGTGCGACGCCGCGAACGCGCAGGTCCCGGCCCCGGTTCCGGTGAACCACCGCACTGTCGTTCAACTCCGGTCCATCCGGCGGTCGTCGGACCATGACCGCCGAGACATCGGCCGGTCCTAGAACTTCGCTCGTTCCCCGCTTTTTCCCCCGCGCACCAGCAGGCGCACCCGCGGCGAGCGCACCGATCCGCAGTGAACTCCCAGTAGAACTCGAGAGAGGCACCTCCATGCCGTCACCTGCCGGGCACCACTCCCCCTCTCCGGCCCGTGGACTCGCCGTCGGCCGACGGGGATTCCTGAAGACCTCGCTCGGCGCTTCGGCGGGCATGGTGGCCGCCCCGACCCTGGTCAGCTGGCTCGCCGCCGCCGACGCGAAGGCCGCGACCGCCCTCGCGTTCGTCGACGACTACAAGACGAACATCAGCACCAACCTCACCGCCGACACCAACGCGGTGGTGCGCATCCTCGGCGGCTTCGCGCGGATATGGAAGACCGGTTCCGCCTGGAACACCGGCAGCGTGCTGCGGGCCGACGTCCTGCGCGCCAACATGCGGTACTGCGCCCACGTCACCACCCGGCGCACCGACGCCGAGGCGAAGAAGGCGTTCCTCTACGACCGCCAGCACCAGAGCTACGCGATGATCGCCGGCCTCGGCCCGCTCGCCGACCTCTACAAGGCCGGTTCCCTCGCGGTCACCTCGATCACCAGCGCGCCCGACACCACGCCCGCCACCACGATCAGCGACGCCGTCCCGGCCGGCGCCCCGGCGGGCTCGGCGCTCGGCGCGGGCTCGCACGACTCGGCGCTCGGCAAGGTGGCCGAACTGGTCGACACGGTGCGCGGCAACTACGCCTCCGGCAACCCGTCCAAGTACGCCTACCAGTACCCGCGCCCCTGGCGGATGAACGAGGACAGCGAGGTCGTCGACACCGGGAAGACCGACGCCTTCGGCTACCCGGTCTACGAGTCGGACGTGGTCGTCGCCCCGCAGCTGCTGCGCCAGCGCAGCACCTCCCCCACCGACGACGGAGGCTTCCCCTCGGGTCACACCAACGCCTTCCACCTGGCCGGGCTGGCGTACGCGTACGCGGTGCCGGAGCGCTTCCAGGAGCTGGTCACCCGCGCCCTGGAACTGAGCGACACCCGCATCGTGGCCGGCATGCACAACACGGTCGACGTGATCGGCGGCCGGATCATGGCCACCGCGCTGGCCGCCGCCACCCTCGCCGACCCGGCCAACGCCGACCTCAAGAAGGCGGCCCGCGCCCAGGCCCTCGCCTACTTCGAGGCGGAGACCGGCAGCACCGCCGACACCCTGTACGCCTACGCCCACGCGGCCGGCACCGCCACCGACCCGTACGCCGACCGCGAGGCCAACGAGCGCGCCGTCACGCCGCGGCTGACGTACGTCCTGCGACGGCAGGGCCGCGACCTGCCGCTCACCGTGCCCAAGGGCGCCGAGGTGCTCCTGGAGACCCGCCAGCCGTATCTCTCCGCCGACCAGCGCCGCGAGGTGCTGCGCACCACCGGCCTGCCCTCCGGGTACGTGCTCCTCGACGGCCCGGAGCAGTGGGGCCGCCTCAACCTGTTCGCGGCGGCGGACGGCTACGGCGCCTTCGACTCGGACGTCACGGTCGCCCTGGACGCGGCGGCGGGCGGCTTCGCGGCGGCCGACAGCTGGCGCAACGACATCGACGGCCGGGGCGGACTCACCAAGCAGGGCACCGGCACGCTGACGCTGACCGGCCGCAACCGCTACACGGGCGGTACCGTGCTGGCGGCGGGCACCCTGGTCGCCGGTTCGGACGACGCGCTGGGCCACGGCGACGTCCGGGTCTGCGCGGGCACCCTGCGGGTGACCGAGCGGGTCTTCGTGCGCGGCGCCTACACCCAGGACGCGGGCGCCCTGGAGGTCACCCTGGGCCGGGCCTGCGCGGCGCCGCTGACGGTGAGGCACCTGGCGGTCCTCGGCCGGGGCGCCACCCTCACCCTGAACCTCGACACCGAGCGGCCGCCGGCCGCGGGCAGCACCCTCCCGGTGATCGACGCGCCGCGTCTGCGCGGTCAGTTCGACGAGGTGCGGCTGAACTCCAGCGCCCTGCGGGCCGTACCCGTGTACACGGCGGACGGTCTGTCGGTACGACTCGTGAAGCGGTGACGCGCCCGGTGGCGGGAGCGGTGCGACAGTAGGGCCATGACGGCCCGTGCGCGCTCCCGTCACCGCGGGCCCGGTGTCCCCGCGGGGCGGATGATGGCAAGCGAACAGCAGTCGGTGCTCGACCCCGACCTCCCCGCGGACCCGGGGCCCGGCCCGCGTCCCACCGCGGCAGCCCGGCTCACCGCCGCCCTGCGCACCCGCCGCCGCCTGCTGGTGCCGGTCCTGGTGGTGCTGCTGCTCGCCCAGATGGCGGCGGCGATGGTGACCACCGCCGTCCAGCAGACGCCCACCGTCGACGAACCGGTCTACGTGGCCACCGCCGCCGACTACCTGCACGAGCACCGGCTGCGCTACAACCCGGAGCACCCGCCGCTCGGCAAGCTCGTCATCATGGCCGGCATCGCCGTCGCCGACCCGCACTACGATCCCGCCTACGGGGGCGACCAGGGGCAGGTGGGACGGCACCTGCTGTACTCCTCGGGCAACGACCCCTGGCGGGTGATGCTCTGGGCCCGGCTGCCGGTGATCGCGCTGACGCTGCTGTTCGGTCTCGTGGTCCTCGCCTTCGCCCGCGAGCTCCTCGGTACCGCGGCCGGACTGCTGGCCCTCGCGCTGTACTGCTTCTCCCCCGACCTGATCGCCCAGGGCTCGCTGGCCACCCTGGACGTGCCGGCGGCCGGGTTCGTGCTGACGTCGGCCTGGCTGGTGTGGCGGGCGGGACACCGGCCCCGGTGGTACCTGCCGCTCGCCGGGGCGGCGCTGGGCGCCGCCGTGGCGACGAAGATGAGCGCGCTGCCCGCGGTCCCCGTCCTGGCGGCGCTGGCGGTGTTCTCGGTGTGGGGTCCGCGTCCCGGCCGTGCGCGGCGCGCCCTGACGGCCGCGGCGGTCACGGTGGTGACGGCGGTCGCCGTGGTGTGGCTGTCCTATCTGGCGGTCGACCCCCGGCTGCGTTTCCTGCCGGCCGCGCCCGTGCCGGCGGTGCACGGGCTGCGGGGCGCCCTGGTGGACCTGATGCCCTTCCCGGAGGCCTACCGGGCGGGGATGCGGGTCCAGTTCGCCCTGGAGGACCTGCCCTGGCAGGGCTATCTCTTCGGGCACCTCTACACCGGCTCCCGCTGGTACTACCTGCCGGCCGCCCTGCTGGTGAAGACCCCGCTCGGCATGCTGGCGCTGTGGGCGGCCGGTGCCGTCGCGGTGGTGGCGGTACGGCGGCTGCGGCCGGCCGCGCCGTACCTGCTGCTGCCGCCTGCCGTGCTGCTGGCCTCGGCGATGACCGGGTCGCGGGACTTCGGGACGCGGTACGCGCTGTTCATGCCGATGTTCCTGGCGGTGGCCGGGGCCTCGGTGGTCGCGGTGCGGTGGCGCTGGTCGCGGCCGGCGGCCGCGGCGCTGGTGCTGTTCGTCGCGGTGAGCTCGCTGCGGACGTTCCCGTTCTACCTTCCGTACTCCAACGAGGCGTTCGGCGGCCCGGCGAAGACGCATCTGCGGCTGCACGACTCGAACGTGGACTGGGGCCAGGACCTGGGCAGGCTCGCCGACCGGCTGCGGGATCGCTATCCGGGGCAGCGCGTCTGGCTGGTCTACAAGGGCAGCGGTGTCCCGGCGTACTACGGCATCCACGCCGCCGATCCCCGCACGGTGCCGCCCGGCGAGGTGCACGGGCTGCTGGTCGTCTCGGACTCGTCGGTCGCCAAGGCGCGGGGCCGGCTGGCCGAGTTGATCCACAGCAGCCGGGCGGTCGACGAGGTCGGCCACTCCATCACCGTCTACCGGCGGTGAGCCCCGCTCCGGGCGTCGCGCGCGCAGGGCGCGCTCGGCCGCCGGGGCGGTTCGCGACGGCGCACAACCCCTGGTCACCACGGGCCGTGAGCTATGTTGAATCCTCGTGGGAGACAAAGGAGGCGCTTCGGTGCCATCGCCGCAGCAGGCACGCGCACAGGCATCCGCGATCACATCGGGCAAGACCGTGCCGGAGGCGGAGGCCGCACCCACGTCCCAGCTCCGGGAACTCTTCGACGGCCCCCGGCTCTCCCCGGGGCAGCGGCGCATCGCCCAGTACCTGATCGACCACATCACCGAGGCGGCCTTCCTGTCGATCACCGACCTCGCCGAGCGGGCCGGGGTCAGCCAGCCGTCGGTGACGCGGTTCGCGGGAGCGGTCGGCTTCAGCGGCTACCCCGCGCTGCGCGAGCGGCTCCAGTCGATCGCGCTGCGCACCCTGGCGGGCGGGGCCGGGCCCACCACCGAGCACCGCAGCAACGAGCTCCAGGCGGCCGTGGACGCCGAGATCGAGAACCTGGAGAACCTGCGCCGGGACTTCGCCGACCCGGACCGGGTGATCTGGATCGGCCGCGAGCTGTCCCGGTCGTCCCCGCTGACCGTGCTCGGCCTGCGCATCTCCGTCTCCCTGGCGGAGTACTTCGCCTACGCCGCCCGCCGTATCCATCCCGATGTACGGCTGGTGACCAGGGGCGGCAGCGTGGCCTACGACGCACTGCTGCAGTCGCGCGAGGCGGGCGGCACCTGGGTGCTGGCGTTCGGCATGCCGCGGCACGCGCAGGAGACGCTCACCGCGATCCGGGTGGCGCGCACCGCGGGGCTGCGGGTCGCCCTGGTGACGGACCTGGCGCTCGGTGCGCTGGCCGACGAGGCCGACGTCACCTTCAGCACCGGTATCGGCTCCCGCCTGGTGTTCGACACCTACGCGGCGCCCGGCCTGATGGCCGCGGCGCTGCTGCAGGCCATGACCGACGCCGACCCCGAGCGCACCCAGGCGCGCCTGGAGGAGTACGAGCAGGTCGCCGAGGAGCATCAGTTCTTCCTCAAGGACTGAGTTCTCCCCCCTATCCGGTCACATGACGCGCCAAGGGGACTATTCACGACATTTCGCGCATGAATGTTTTCATACGTCTTGCAAACCGGATCGCATATATAAATACTGCTCACGGATCACCCGGCACCCTCCGGGCCCGCTCCACACCGAGGACGCACCGCTCGCACCCGCCCCGAGAAAGCCGACGGACCGCCCATGCGCACGCAGCACCCTCCGCAGCGCCGGCGGCCGTCGCCCGGGGCCCTCGCACGGACATCCCAAGCCGCCGTCTCCTACCCGCGTCGGCGCCAGGGGTGTTCGAACGGGCATCGCCTGCGCGATTCGCCCGCGGCGGCTCCGGTCATCCCCTAGGCCGGAGCCGCCGAGAACTCCGTCGAAGACCCCCCACGACGACGCCGCACACCCGGAAGCGATGATCATGACTCTGACGACGACCACGCGCCTCAGCCCCGACTGGCCCTGCCAGGTCAAGGCGCCGGGCAGCTACGACTGGGAGCGCTCCGCCGCCAGGTGGCTGCGGGAACTGGTCCCGGCCCGCTACGCCAGCTACCCGGCCCTGATCCGGCACCCCGTGCTGCTCGCCCGGCACGCGCAGATCCAGGTCCAGCACGAGGTCCGGGTGGCGCGCACGGCGCTTCAGACGGCCCGGGCCGAACTGCCCCTGCTGGGCCTGCCCGAGTCGGTCATCGAGCACACCATCAAGCTGTACGCGGCGGAGGTCATGCAGCTCCAGCACATCGCGCGCAGCGTGCGGGCGGTCACCGAGGCACTGGTCGGACACAGCACGGGCCGCTGACCATGTCGGTCCGGGGACGTGCATATGCCTCACGGATCCCCCACGGGAGTGATCGCAGGTACCGTCCTGTGCGATGCTCGATCCGTGACGAGTGAGCACGCCCCCGCTGTGGACACCGGTGCCGTCGCCGACCTGGCGGCACTGGCCAAGGTGGTGTCCAGGCAGCGCGCCGAGCTGGACCGGCTGCGGGACTCGATGGCCACCTCCGCCGTGCTGGAGCGGGCGAAGGGCGCGCTGATGGCCACCACGGGCTGCTCCCCCGACGCCGCCCACGAGGCGCTGGTGCAGCGGGCCGAGGCCGGCCACCGCACGCTGCTCGAGGAGTGCTGGCTCACCCTCGGCGCCCTGGTGCCCAGCCTGCCCACCGCGCTGGTCCCCGTCCCCGAACCGACGGCCCCGGCCCCCCGCCGGGAGCCGCTCGCCGGGCCGGGCACCGCCGAGACGCTCGGCCGGATCGGCAGGGATCTCGTGCACGTCCGTTCCCCGCAGGACCTGGTCGGGACGCTGCTCGAACACCTGGCACCGGAGCTCGGCGCCGACGCGGTGCTGCTGTACCGGCGACTGCCTACCCTCGGCCTCGAACTCGCCGCCCACGCCGGGGTCGACCCCGCGCTGGCCGAGCTGTGGCACCAGGTGCCCCCGGTGAGCGGGATCGCCCCGCTGGAGGCGATCAGGAACGGTGAGCCGATCTGGCTGGAGCACTTCACGAAGGACAGCCAGGAGTTCCACCTCATCGGCGAACCGCACGCGCGCTGGCGGTCCCGGGCCTGGCTGCCGCTGACGGGAGGCGGCGGGACCGGCATGGCCGTCGGTGTGCTGCGCACGCGCGACGCCGTCTTCGAGCCCGCCGAGCGCGAGCTGCTGCTGGCCGCCGTCCGGCTGTGCGCGGGCCGGCTCACGGCCCTCGGCACCCCGTCCGAGCCGACCGTCCCGGAGTTCTCCCGGACGGTGCAGACCGTCCTGGACGCCCTGCCCGGAGCGGTGGTCCTGCTGACCCCGCTGCGCTCGGCCACCGGTGAGGTGGAGGACTACCGCATCGACGCGGCCGCCCCCGACGCCGTCGACATCCTCGGCCGCGCCGGCCGGGAGATGATCGGCGCGCACATCCTGGAGAGCTACCCGTCCGTCGCGGGCGAGTCGCTGTGGCAGGGCTACCTGAAGGCGCTCGGCGGGGAGCCGTACGAGGGCGAGCCGTTCGTCTACGAGGAGATCATCGCCGGGGTGCCGTTGACGGCCACCTACTCCGTGCGCGCCGCACGCCTGGGCGACGGGCTGCTGGTGACCTGGCTGCGGCACGACACCGAGGAGCGGCAGGAGCAGCGGCTGGCGGACATGCAGCGGCTGGGCAACCTCGGCTGGGCGAGCTGGAACCTGGTCACCCGCCAGGTCACCTGGTCCTCGCAGGTGTACACCATTCTGGGCCGTGACCCGGGGCGCGGGGCGGTCCCGTTGGACCTGCTGCCCGACCTGGTGCTGCCCGAGGACGCCCACGCGTTGGCCCGGGCCGTCTCCGCACTCACCCGCGGCGGCGGCCGGCTGGACGTCCCGTTCCGCATCAGGACCGGCAACGCGGTACGGCATCTGCGCGCCGTCGCCGAGGCGGTGACCTCCCCGGACGGCACGGTCGTCGAGGTGCACGGGTTCGTACAGGACCTCACCGCGCAGCGCAGCGCCGAACTCGCCCTGGTGGACAGCGAACGGGCGATCCTCGTGCAGCGCGGTGTCCTGGACGCCGAACGGGCGCTGGCCATGCGGCTCCAGCATGCCCTGCTGCCACTGCCCAGCAGGCCGGTGCGGCTGTGCGGACTGCGGGTCGAGGTCGCCTATCTGCCCGCCCAGGCGGGTGTCCACGTCGGCGGCGACTGGTTCAGCGCCGTCGAACTGCCCGACGACGCCGCACTGTTCGTCGTCGGTGACGTGGCGGGCCATGGCGTGGACGCGGTCGCGACGATGGCCCAGCTCCGGTTCACCGCCAAGGGCATGGTGGCCACCGGATCCTCGCTGACCGGTGCGCTCGCCCGCCTCAACTTCCTGCTCCTGCACTCGCGCGACAGCCGGTCCACCGCCACCCTGATTCTGGCCCGGTACGAGCCCGCCGACCGCCGTCTCGTCTGGGCGCAGGCAGGGCACCTTCCGCCCCTGCTGGTCCGCGGGGGCGAGGTGCACCGGCTCGACCGCCCGAGCGGCATGCTGCTGGGGGCCTGCGCGGAGCCGTTCTACGAGTCCGCCGAGTTCCGGCTGGAGCCCGGCGACCGGCTGCTGATGTACACGGACGGCCTGGTGGAGCGGCCCGGCGAGGACATCGACGCGAGCCTGGAACGGCTGGCCGAGGCCGTCCGCACCGCGGAGCCCGACTCCGTGTCCGCCCTGCTCGCCGCGATGCTGGAGGGCGAACGACGCGACGACGTCTGCGTGCTGGACATCCGGGTGCCGCTGGAGGACGAGGAGTAACGGCAGCAGGCCCGGTCCCGGCGGCGGTTCGCGTTCGGGCACCGCGGTCAGCCGCCGGTGCCGGTGAGGGTGGTGCGGGACTCCAGGGCGCGGCGGGTGTCGTCACCGTAGACGCCGCGTTCGTCGCCGCTGATGCCGTACCAGATCTGGAAGCGCTCCACGGCGGCGGTGAGGGCGGTGTCGTAGGTCCCGGCGGTGGAGCCGTCGCGGTAGACGTCCGGGATGCGCAGCAGGCGCTGCTCCAGTTCGACGACCTCGGGGCCGGTGTCGCCCTGGCGGAGGGTGCCGGCGCCGTCGGGATCTTCGGTGGTGTTCGAGGCCGGCCCGGTGGCGGCCGGAGCCGTCGTGGCGGACGCGGACGGCTGGGCGGCGGCCGCCGTGCCCTCGCGGCCGGGCAGCAGGAGCGCGCAGCCGAAGCCGACCAGGGCGGCCGCGCCGACGGCGACCACCACGGCGGCTCTGCGCAGCCCCGGCCCGAAGCCGAAGGCGCGCGAGGTTCCGCCGCCACGGCCGCGGCCACGGCCGTCGGTGACCGGCGGCAGCTCCTGGGTCTCGTCCTCCGTCTCGCGCCCGGGAGAGGAGTCGAAGGCCTCGAACCCCGCCGGGCCCCCGACCCCCCTCGCCGTCCGCTCCTTCTCGTCGGCCTCCGCCTCCTCGCGGATCTCCCGCATCAGCTCCGCGAGGGCGTCCAGCCGACGGGGGCGCAGCACGCGCACCGGTTCCAGCACCGGTCCGCGGTGCGCCTGTTCAGGGTCGGGCGGTGTCGACACACTGCTCTCCTTCCACGTGCCGTGCGCACGGGTGTCCGCGATCCCCGAGAACACATACGGGGCGACCGGCTCACCGGTTCAGCTCAGGCGTGCAGTGCACTCAGTTCCCGAATGACGTGCACTGAGTGCCACCAGGGCGGCCGGAATGCTACGTTCGCGTCCATGAGCTCCAGCAGCGTGGCACCGCCCGCCAAGCCGCCCATGCGGGACGCCCTGGTCGCGGCGGCCTTCCGGCTCTTCCTGGAACGCGGCTACGAGCAGACGACCGTCGACGACATCGTCGCCCTCGCCGGGGTCGGGCGCCGCTCGTTCTTCCGCTACTTCCCGTCCAAGGAGGACGTGGTCTTCCCCGACCACGAGGGGTGCCTGGCCGACATGACCTCCTTCCTGGCGGCGAGCGACCCGGAGACCGAGCCGGTGCGGCGGGTGTGCGACGCGGCCCGGATGGTGCTGCGGATGTACGCCGAGAACCCCACGTTCTCCGTGCAGCGCTACCGGCTCACCAAACAGGTCCCCGGACTGCGCGCGTACGAGCTGTCGGTGGTGTGGCGCTACGAGCGCGCACTGGCCGCGTATCTGCGCGCCCGCTACGCGGGCCGGCCGGACGGCACGCTGCGGGCGGACGTCGTCGCGGCGGCGGTGGTCGCGGCGCACAACAACGCGCTCCGCTCGTGGCTGCGTTCGGACGGACAGGGCGACGCGGGCGAGACGGTCGACCACGCCCTCGGGTACGTGCAGGCCGCGTTCGGCACCGAGGACGGCGCTCCCGCTCCCGGCGGGACGGCGGGAGCGCTGTTCGGCGGGCCCGGGGAGCACCCGGACGACGTGGTCGTCCTCGTCTCCCGGCGCGACGCCCCGCTGTGGCGGGTGGTGCAGGAGATCGAGACCGCCTTCGGCCGCGCCTGACGGCGCCGGCCCCCCCTATGTTCGGACCAGTCGAAAGTTAGGGGTACCCAGTACCTTTACCGTTGGCACTGAGTGCCATACGCTGTCGGCGTGCACGGTGGCACTCCGAACCGGGCACAGGCGCGCCCGGCCGGGTCCGGGTGCGCGGGACACCGGATTCCGGGCGAGCGCAGGGAGTTGACCAGCGTGTACCACCACTCGGCGAGCGCCGCACAGTCGGCGGTCGGATTCGCGACGAGCGTTCTCGATCCCGCCCCCGCGGACCACTCCAAGGACGCCATCGTCTTCCAGCGCTGCACCTGGTGCGGTACCGCCATGTACCACCGGCTGCTGTGCCCGGTGTGCCAGGGCAGCGAACTGCGCACGGAGCGCAGCGAGGGCGTGGGCACCGTCCGCCACTCGACGGTGGTGCACCGCAACACGCCCGCCGCGCGCAACGTCTCCCTGATCGAGATGGCCGAGGGCTTCGTCGTACGCGGCCGGGTCATGGGACATCCGATCGGCATCCACAGCGGCGACCGCGTCAGGCTCTCCACCACCAGGGACCCGGTGCGGGGCGAGCCGGTCTTCCAACTCCTCGACGAGGCGTACCGGGGCGCTTGGAGCTGACCGGGACTCCGGTCCGATCCGGTGCCCGGCGGCTCAGGGCGTCGGCGTCACCCGGATGCCGACGGTGCCGTCCCGGCCGCGCCGCAGCCTGCTGCCGAGGAGCGTGAGACGTCCGGTGATGCCGTACTTGCGGGCGACGAGGTCGCGGTAGCGGGCGGTGGTGGCCGGGTCGGCGAGCTCGGCGATGGCCTGTACCGGGTCGCCGGTCGGGCGGCCCCGCAGGTCACAGGGGCCGACCAGGACATCGGGGCGGCGGCGGATCCGCTTGACCTTCCAGCTGTCGGCGGCCGTCCAGACACCGAGGCTGTCCCCGTCCCGCACCACCCACACCGGGGTGGGGACGGGCGTGCCGTCCTTGCGGTAGCTGGTGACCAGCAGGTACTTCCCGGCGCCGAGCCGGTCGAGGGCCGTCCCGGTGGTGTCGTCCATGCCGGAAGTCTAGGGCCCTTCTGATGGATCTCCGTGGGAGAAGGAGCGGCGTTCGGTGCGTGCGATCGGCGTGCGGGGTGGCGGGTCATGTGGCGGAGCCACCT